>NZ_LGQU01000136.1:0-124011 GCF_003115935.1 Azospirillum sp. TSH20 | reverse complement strand
TGGCGGGAGCGGCTGGCGGCGCTGGGGCCCGGCTTGCGTGTCGGCATCGGCTGGCGCAGCCAGCTGATGACCGCCGATCGCAAGGCCGCCTATGTGCTGCTGGAGCATTGGGGGCCGCTGTTCGCCATCCCCGGACTGGTGTTCGTCAACCTGCAATATGGCGACTGCGAGGCCGAGTTGCGGACGGCGGAAGAACGCTTCGGCGTCACCATCCATCGCTGGGCCGACCTGGACCTGAAGGACGATTTCGACGGCGCGGCTGCACTGACCGCCAACCTGGATCTGGTGATCTCGCCGGCGATGTCGGCGGGGGAGCTGGCGGGTGCGTTGGGTGTGCCGGTCTGGCGCTTCGGCACCCGCGATTGGACGCAGCTGGGCACCGGCGTCCGGCCCTGGTTCCCGACCATGCGCCTGTTCCAGCCCAGGCCGGGCGAGGGGCTGGAGGCGGCGCTGGTCCAGATGGCGAAGCTGTTGCGGGCCACCGCATCGCCGCGCGGGAGGGGGAGGATGCCTGCCGGGGTGCCTGCCGGGGCAGGGGATGGCGAGACCGCGGACCCCGACCCGGACCGGCTTCTGGAGCAGGCGGTCGCCGCCCATCGCGCCGGTTCCTTCGTTGCGGCAGCCCCCCTTTACGAGCGGGTGCTGGCCCACCGCCCGCGGGATCCGGTGGCGCTCCATCTGTCCGGCCTGCTCGCCCACCAGACGGGCAGGCCGGAACGCGGTGAAGCGCGCATCGCCGCGGCGGTCGCCGCCGCCCCGGAGTATGCGACGGCGCATATCAGCCTGGGGAACGTTCGTCTGGCTCTCGGACGGGCAGGACCGGCCGCCGCCGGTTTCCGGACCGCCCTGGCGCTCCAGCCCGGCAATGCCGCGGCCCTGACCAACCTCGGCAATGCGCTTGACGCGCTGGAGCGGAGCGGGGCTGCCGTGCCGCTCCACCGGCGGGCGACCGCCGCCGACCCCGACCTTGCGGAGGCGTATGACAATCTGGGCGCGGCCCTCGCCCGGCTCGGCCGCTGGGGCGAGGCGGAGCGGGCGCATGCCCAGGCGCTCCGGCGGGCACCGGCGCTGGAGGCTGGTTGGGTGAACCTGTCGGTGGCGCTGCGGCGCCTTGGCCGGCTGGACGCCGCGGAGCGGGCGGGCCGCCGCGCCCTGGCGCTCGCCCCCGCCCTGGCCGACGGCATGGCGAACCGCGGCCGGCTGCTGCGCGAGATGGGGGACGACGGCGCGGCGGCTTTGTGGTGCGGCCGTGCGCTGGTGGCTGAACCGGGCCACGCGGCGGCGGCCTTCAATGCCGGGGTTCTCAATCTCACCGCCGGCCGGCTGGCGTCGGGATGGGAAGGCTATGACCGGCGGTTCGACACGCGCGACCTGACGTCCGCCGCCCGCCGCCCGGCCGTCCCGCTCTGGACGGGCGGCGACCTGTCGGGCAAGCGCCTGCTGGTCTGGCGCGAGCAGGGGATCGGCGACGAGCTGATGTTCGCCCAGCGCCTGCCCCAACTGATCGCCCGCGCCGGCCGGGAGGGGGGGCGCATCGCGGTGGAATGCGACCCGCGCTTCGTCCCGCTGTTCGCCCGCTCCTTCCCGCAGGCGACGGTACGGGCGGTACCGGCCACGCCGGCCGAACCGGTGCCGGATGCCGATTGCCATGTCCCTATCGGATCGCTGTCGCGCCATCTGGGCGCTACCCTGGCAGGCTTCGCCGGGCTGGAGCCCGCTTTGCGTGCCGATCCGGCGGCCGTCGACGGCTGGCGTCGGCGGCTGGCCGGACTGGGAGAGGGCTTGCGGGTCGGCATCGCCTGGCGCAGCGGCCAGCTCGATCCGGACCGCATGCCCGATTATACGCGGATCGAGGATTGGCGGCCGGTGCTGACCCTGCCGGGGCTTGTTCCGGTCAATCTGCAATATGGCGACTGCGGGGCCGAACTGGCTGTGGCACGGGAAGCGTTCGGCCGTGCACCGCATGCCTTCCCCGACCTCGACCTGCGCGACGACCTCGACGGCACGGCGGCGCTGATGTCGGCCCTGGATCTGGTGATCTCGCCCGCCACCTCCACCGGAGAGCTGGCGGCGGCACTGGGCGTGCCGGTCTGGCGGCTGGCACGGACGGGCGACTGGACGATGCTCGGCACCGCGGTGCGGCCCTGGTTCCGGTCGATGCGTCTGTTCCGGACCGGCCCCGGCCAACGGGTCGCCGATCTGCTGCCGACGGTGGCGGCGGAGCTTGCGCGTCCCGGTCGGGCCATCGGCTGAAAGAAGCCTGCCATCAAAAAATCGGGCATTAAAAAAGCCGGGTGAGGCGATCCGCCTCAACCCGGCCTTTTCGAACCCCTGTTCAAGGGTGGTGTCTGAAGGTCAATGCTGTGATTGGGGGGATTAATTCATCGGGCCGGTGCGCGTCAGGCGGTCGATCTCTTCCTTGACGTGCAGCTTTTCGAGCTTGAGGCGCTTCACTGCGCTCTCATCCGGCCAGGAGCGCTTTTCCTCGTCGAGGATCGCCCGGTCCAGGCGCATGTGCTTGTCTTGCAGAGACGAAAGGCGAGCTTCAGTGTGCATGAGTCGCTCTCCATAGGATCAGTCCGCGTCCCGCCGCAATGTGACGGGCCGGTGACAACAGTGTTCACTCATCCGAAGCGCCGAACAACCCTAATCTTGCGTTTTATGCGGTCAAACCATGCGAAAAAATGCCCCAACCGTTCAGACGTATGACAGTGGGTCGCAGGGGTGGGATCTTGAAATCATTTCGCGCAACACCATCCGGAGGTAAGCCGACCTTTCGAACCAAAGGGTTATGTCGCCGGTGGAGGCCCCCCTGCGGCGGTGACGGCGACGATGGCGGAGAGCGACCGGCGTGCCTCCGCGTGGCCGGGCTGAATCACCAGCGCATGGCGATACCACCCGGCCGCCTCGCCGCCGCGCCCCATCCGCTGGAGGAGCCCGGCCAGCCGCAAGGCCACCGACGGGACCGTCGGGTCGAGGCGGGCGGACCAGCGCAGGACCTCCACCGCGTCGTCCGCGAGGCCTATGCCGTCCAGCGCGATGCCCCACTGGTGAAGCACCGCCGGACCGGCCCCGACCAGCGCCGCCCGGCCATAGGCGGTGGCCGCCGCAGCGGCATGACCGCCCTCGCGCTCGGCATGTCCCAGCCCTTCCAGCGCCGTCAGCATGGCGGGGGCGAGCGCGAGGGCGTGGCGGAAGCGGCCGGCCGCCGCCTCGGGTCGGCGCAGCGCGCGCAGAATCTTGCCATGGTTGACCGCCGCCTCGGTCTCCGTCGGCTCCTGTGCCAGCGCCCGGCGGAGCAGCCCGTCGGCCTCCTCCAGCCGGCCGAGCTGGGCGACCAGCAATCCGGCCCGATGCAGGGCCTCCACCTCGGCCGGCTCGATGGAGAGGATGCGGCGGTAGAGCCCTTCCGCCTCTTCGAATTCGCCGGTCTGGTGACGGTCGAACGCTTCGGCAAGCAGGGTGCGAAGGTCGGTCATCAGGCCGGCGCCAGTTCCGCCAGCGCGCGCACCGCCTGCCGGGCGGCGGCGGCCAGTCCTTCACCCACCGGCGGTTGGATCAGCCGCATCGACGGGAACCACGGCCGCACGCCCGTTCCCATCTGCGTCCAGTCGCGGGTGCCGAGCCGCCAGACCGGGACGCCCATGGCGCCGGCCAGTTCCCCGACCGCCGTGGCCGGCGAGATCACCAGATCCAGGTTGGCGATCAGGGCCGCCACCCCTTCGAAATCGTCCTTCAGGTCCAGGTCGTCCCAGCGGTGCAGACGCCGCGTCGCCGTTTCCACCTGTGCCAGTTCGGCGCGGCAGTCGCCATATTGCAGCATGACCACGCTGACGCCGGCCAGATCGAGCAGCGCGGTCCAGTCGGCCAGACCGGTATAGGCGGCGGCGCGCTGGGCGGTGACGATCTGGCTGCGCCATGCCAGCCCCACCTTCAGGCCGGGCAGGGCAGCCAGCCGGTCGCGCCACAGGGCGAGACGGCCGGGATCGGGGTGCAGATAGGCCGGACGGACGGGGAAGCGGTCCACCCGGTCGCGGACCAGGGCGGGCAGGGTGCCGGCCGGCATCTGCAGATCGCAATCCGGCGGGTCCACCGTCTCCCGCCCGGCGGCGTCCGCCGTCTCCGCCCGCACCGTCACCCACGGGAAGGAGCGGGCGAACAGGCTGACCAGCCGCCGGTCGCATTCGACCGTGACCGGACCGTCCAGCCCCTGCAGGGCGTCGAAGCAGGAGGCGAACAGGATTTCGTCGCCCACCCCCTGTTCCGACCAGGCCAGCAGCCGCCGGCCCCGCAACGGTTCCCCCGTCCAGACCGGCCGGTCGATGCGGCGCGCCCGCTGCAACTGACGGGCGGAGAAGCGGCGGCCATAGCCGGCCCAGCCCTCGGCGATCCGCCCGTCGGCAAGGTCCAGCAGGCCGAGGTTCCAGGCCGCCAGCGCGAAGTCCGGGTCGATCCGCAGCGCGCGGCGCAGATGGGTCTTCGCCTCCTCCGGACGGCCGGCCAGCGTGGCCATGGTGGCGAGGTTGTTGGCGGCGTCGGCGGATCCGGGCTGCAGGGCCAGCGCCCGCCGGTAATGGCCGTTCGCCTCCGCCATGCGCCCCATCAGCTCGCAGGCATGGCCGAGATTGGCGTGGGCCGGCAGATGCTCCGGCTGGAGGGCGATGCAGCGGCGATGCAGCTTCACGGCCTCCTCCACCCGCCCGCAGGTCTGGTGAACGAGGCCGAGATGGGTCAGCGCCTCGGCAAAGGCGGGGTGCAGGGCCAGCGCGCGGGTGAAGGCGCGGGCGGACTCGGCATGGCGCTTGTCGGCTTCCTGCACCAGTCCCAGATGGTTCCAGGCCTGGGGGAAGGCCGGGTCGGTCCGCAACGCTGCGCCGATCAGGGCGAGCGCCTCGTCGTTCCGTCCGGTCTGGTGCATCAGCAATCCCAGAAGATGCAGCGCATCGGCATGGCCGGGCGCTTCTCGTCCGGGATCGGCGGCGATGGCGGCGCGATAGGCGGCCTCCGCCTCCGCCAGCCGGCCGGCGCGATGAAGGTCGGCGGCCCGGTTCAGCAGAGCGTCGAACTCGGGTTCCGGCTCAGGCTCGGGCTCCGGCGACGCCGCGACCACCGGCACGGACTCCGGCACCGGTCCTGGCGTGGTGGCCCGCAAGGTGTCCGCCATCGCCCGGATCGTCGCTTCCAGCCCCTCGCCCGGCTTGGGCTGGAACAGGCGCATGGTCGGGAACCAGGGGCGTGTGCCGGTGCCCAGTTGCGTCCAGTCGCGGGAGCCGAAGCGCCAGACCGGCACGCCGAGCGCACCCGCCAGTTCCCCCGCCGACATCGCCGGCGAGATCACCAGATCCAGGTTCGCCGTGAGCGCCGCCGTGCCGTCGAAATCGTCCTTCAGGTCCAGGTCGGTCCAGCGGTGGATGGTGACGCCGAAACGCTCTTCCGCCGTCCGCAGTTCCGCCTCGCAGTCGCCATATTGCAGATTGACGAACAGCAGTCCGGGGACGGCGAACAGCGGTCCCCAATGCTCCAGCAGCACGTAGGCGGCCTTGCGCTCCACCGTCATCAACTGGCTGCGCCAGCCGATGCCGATCCGCAAGCCGGGCCCCAGCGCCGCCAGCCGCTCCCGCCAGCGCTCCACCAGCCCCGGGTCCGCCGCCAGCCAGGGCCCCTGCGGCTCGAAGGCGGACAGGCTGCCGCGCAGCAGCTCCGGCAGGTCGCCGGCGGAAATTTGCAGGTCGCAGTCGGGCGGAACGATGGTTTCGCGCGGGATCTCGCTGAAAGCGTCACCGGTGCAGCTTTCGGCCCGCACCGTAGCCTTGGGGAAGGAGCGGCGGAACAGCGGAACCAGACGCGGGTCGCATTCGATGGTGACCGGCCCGCCCGCCCAGGCGACGACGTCCGGATAGCAGGACGCGAAGAGGAATTCGTCGCCCACCCCCTGCTCGCGCCACACCAGCAGCCGCTTGCCGCGCAACAGCTGGCCACCCCAGCGTGGGATGTCGAAGCGCCGGTCGGGCAGCGTCTCTCCGGCCGCGAAGCGCCGCTCATACCCCGCCCAGCCGCGCGTCAGGTCGCCGTGACGCAACGCCAGGAGCGACAGGTTGTAGATCGCGGTGGCAAGGTCGGGCTGTTGGGCCAGCGCCTCCTCGAAGCAGGCCGCTGCCTCGTCAAAGCGCCCCAGTGCCTGCAGCGAGTTGCCGAGGTTGTAACGCGCCTCCACGAACTCCGGATGAAGCTCCAGCGCCTGCCGATGGCACAGTTCCGCCTGATCGGGACGGCCCAGCCGTTTCAGCACGCTGCCGAGATTGTTCAGCGCCGCGCTGTGGCGCGGGTTGCGCTTCAGCGCCTGACGATAGGCGATCTCCGCGCTTTCCAGGGCGCCCTTCTGCTGCAGGACGGCGCCCAGATTGTAGTGGGCGGTGGCGTCGTCCGGACGCTGCCGGGTCACCAGCCGGTGCTGGGCGATGGCCTCGTCCAGCCGTCCGCTCATCGCCAGCGCATCGCCCAGGTTGTTGTGCGCCTCCACCATGCCCGGCACCAGCCGCACGGCGTGGTCCAGCGCCGTCACCGCATCGCCATGGCGATGGTGCGCAGTGTGGCCGTTGCCGAGATTGTACCAGGCCTTGGCATAGTCGGGCTTCAGCGCCAGCGCGGCGGCGAAGGCCCGTTCCGCCTCGTCATGGTGGCCGAGGACGGCCAGGGCGTTGCCCAGATTGTGTCGGCGCTGCGCCCCTTGCGGGTCCAGGGTGGCGGCGTTTCGGTGGGCCTGCACCGCGTCGTCCGGCCGGCCGGCGGCGGACAGCGCGCTGCCCAGATTGTCCCAATAGTCGGCGACGCCCTTCACCTGCGCCAGCGCCTTGCCGATCTGGGTCACCGCCTCCTCCGCACGGCCCGACTGCAGGGCTACCACCCCCAGAAGATGCAGGGCGTCGGCATTGCGCGGGTCCGCCCTCAGCACCGCGCGATAACCGCGCTCCGCCTCGGCGAGGCGCCCGGCCTGATGGTGTGCCACGGCCTGCGCCAGCATGTTGGTGTGCTTCGCCACGTTCCGGCCCCGTCCCTGACTGTCCGCACCCTCAAAGGGAGTGCCATCATCGGGGGATCACGGTAAAGATGCCATTGATAAAGATGACATTGATGTCGGCGCCAAATCGGCCGGTGCAGGCGCCGGCGACGGGAAAGAGGAGAGCACGCGATGGCAGGGTCACGCTTGTCCTTGCGCGGTGGACTGCGGGGAGCCGCCGTGGCGCCGGCGGTCAGGCTCAGCCGGCAGGCGGACGCGCTGGCAGCGGCCGGCAACGCGGCGGGGGCGGAGCCGCTCTATGCGCGGGCGCTGGAGGCCGATCCGACCCTAGCGGGGACCCACAACAACCACGGCAACGCCCTGCGCGCTCTCGGCCGCCTGCAGGAGGCCGCCGCCGCCTACCGCGCCGCCGTCGCCCATGGACTGCATGAGGGGATGGCGCACTACAACCTCGGCTCCGTCCTGCGGCAGGCGGAGCGGCATGGCGAGGCCGACGATGCGTTCCGCCAGTCCCTGGCTCTGCGGCCGGACCATGCGGAGGCGTGGAACAACCGCGGAAACCTGCTGCGCGACCTCGGCCGCTTCGGCGAGGCGGCGATCGGCTACCGGCGGGCGCTGGCCCTGCGGCCGGACTGGGCCGACGCCCACGACAATCTCGGTGCCGTGCTCTATCTGCTGCACGAGCAGGGCTGGGTGGAGGAAGCGGCGGTGCTGGCCCGGCAGTGGCGACGCGACCATCCCGCCAACCCGCTGGCCCGCCACATCGGCGCCGCCATCGCCGGGGAGGAGGCCGATGCGCGCGCCCCCGACGACTATGTGCGCCAGACCTTCGACCTGTTCGCCGAGGAGTTCGACCGCAAGCTGGCGGAGCTGGATTACCGCGCGCCGTCGCTGCTCGCCGGCCTGCTGGCGGAGGAGGAGCGGCGCAGCGGCCTGGACGTGCTCGACGCCGGCTGCGGCACCGGGCTGTGCGCCGCCTCGCTCCGGCCCTATGCCCGCCGGCTGGTCGGCGTCGACCTGTCGGACGGCATGCTGGACCGCGCCCGCGCCCGCGGCCTGTATGACGAACTGAAGGCGGCCGAACTGGTCGGCTTCCTTGCCGAGCGGCCGGGCGCCTTCGACCTCGTCATCGCCGCCGACGTCTTCTGTTACTTCGGCGTCCTCGACGAGGCGTTCGCTGCTGCCCGCGCGGCGCTTCGCCCCGGCGGCCGGCTGGCCTTCACGGTGGAGGAGCTGGAGCCGGCCGACGGACGGCCCCACCGCGTCGCCACCCACGGCCGCTATGCCCATGCCGAGGCTTATATCCGGGCGGCGGTGGCGGGGGCCGGGCTCGCGATCCGGCGCTGCGACCATGACCGGCTGCGCTACGAAAGCGGCGAGCCGGTGATGGGGCTGGTGGTGCTGGCGGAACGGCCCGCCGCTTAGCGGGGCCGGCGCGGCCGGCGGGCGGACGGCGGTTTCGCCGCCGCTGTCGGTTGGGATGGGGCCGGCGGCGGCTGGGCCAGCGCATCGGCCTCTTCGCCACGGCCCAGCGCCCGCAAGGCCAGGGATAGCGTGTCGCGGGGCGCGGGATGGGCCGGGTCGATGCGCACGGCGTGGCGCAGCGGGGCCAGGGCCGCCTCCGCCCGGTTGGTGGCGGCAAGCGCGATGCCGAGGTTGAGCGCGGCCGACAGGAAATCCGGCACCAGCGCCAGAGCGTTGCGGAAGGCGATCACCGAATCCGCGCGCAGCCCGGCGGCGAACAGGGCGTTGCCCAGCAGGAAGGCGATGTCGACATCCCGCGGGTCGAGTGCGGCGGCCCGGATCAGGTCGGCCAGGGCCGGCGTCACCTGCCCCGATTCCAGCCGCAGCCGCCCGCGCGCGTGCAGCAGGTCGACCAGTTTTTCCCGCGCCGGCCCAAGTGCCGGTTCGATCCGCAAGGCACGCTCCAGCAACCCGGCGGCGGTATCGACGGCTGCCGCATCGCCGCGGCCATGGCGGGCGAAGGCGCGGTCGGTCCAGGCCTCGGCGAAATCGGGGCGCAGGGCCAATGCGCGGCGATAGCCCAACTCCGCCTCGTCCAGGCGATCCAGGCCGCGCAGCAGGTTGGCGCGGTTGGCGTGGATGTCCGCCGCCTCCGGCCGCAGGGCCAGCGCCTTGTCGATCAGCGTCAGGCCGAACTCGCCGCGGCCGATCTGGCCGGCCAGGACGCCGAGGTAATGCAGGGCGTCCGGCTGTTCCGGCTCGGCATCGAGGATGCGGGTGTAGAGCTCCTGCGCCTCGCCGAAGCGGCCGGCAAGATGAAGGTCGAGCGCCAGCGTCAAGGCTTCGAGGATCGTGGCCATGACTCAACGCTTTAGGACGGCCGGTGCCGTCGCTGCAAGCCCGCCCGCGCGGAAATCCGGATTTTCGCCATGAGTATGCCCGTATCGCGAAACCACATTTCGCCGAATGGGTTAGATGTGCCAACCCAAATAAGAGTAAAGAAAGCCTTTACGCGTTGCCGGGGTTACGGTAATTTAATGTTCAACTCTCACCAATTCGGATAAGCCGGTCATGAACGTGGCGGCAGCCACATCGACGGTCTCGCGGCCGTTCGCCTTCATGACGCCCCGCGGCAGCGATGCCGTAGAAACAGGGGCAGGCACCCGGACTCCGACCGCATCCGCGCTTGCCGATCCCCAGCCGGATGCCGGCGGCGCCGATCCGCTGGTCAATCGATTCCCGACCATCGCCTTCAGCTTCGACACCGACGCCTCGCGGCTGGTGATGCTGTACCGCGACCCGGCCAACGGGAAAACGGTGTCGCAGATCCCGACCGAAGCGGCACTGAAGCAGTACAAGGAAGCCCAGCAGAAGGAGAAGATCGCGGAACGCGCGTCGCTTCTGAAGCTGACTGTGGGCGGGGATGGGAACGGGAGTGGGCAAGCGGGCCGCCAGTCTGCGGCCTATGGTCGCGGCGGTTCCGGCGCTTCGCCGGCCGCCGGCACCGGATTCTCTGCCGGAACGGGGATTTCGACCTCCGCCCTTTCCGCCCCAACCGCCGCCCCGGTTGCGCTTGTGCCTTCCGCCACGTCGTCCTCCGTGGCACAATCATCCTCGACCACCACCGGTTCCGCCGGCGGATTTGCCGCGCGGGTGAATGTGGTCATCTGAGGACGCTCTCTTCGCGGGGCGCTATTTCCGGGGGCTGGGATGGGCATGGACGTCACGTCGTCGACCGCAGGCGCGGCGATCGCTCTGAAGCAGGCGCAGAACCAGATGAATTTCGGCGTGAAGGCGCTGAGCCAGAACGCCGATCAGCAGCAGGCGACCGTCGCCGCGCTGGTCCAGCCGGAGGGTGGCTCCGGCGGCGGCAACGTCACGCCGACACGCGGCCAGAATCTGAACATCACAGTCTGATCTGAACATCACAGTCTGAACCCGTCCGCAAGCACCCCCGGCCGCTCAGACTTTCGAGTCGAGCAGAGACGTCAGCATTTCATCCTGTGTGCGGGCGACCGCAACGTTGGCGCCATAGGCGCGGCTGGCGGCCATCTGGTTGACGCGCTCGGCCGCCAGATCGACGTTGGGCGCCGCCACCATTCCGTCGCCGTTGGCCGCACTGTCGTCCGGCGCATATTCCTGCAGATAGGCCGGCGTGATCGGCGTGAAGGTCGCGCGCGTCCCGGGATTGGCATCGGTCTGGGCGACCGCCAGCGGCTGGTAGGGCGCGCGCTTGCCCTCTGCCGCCCCATCGGTCGTGCCGCCGGTCACGGGAACCGCCCCGGTGGAGCGGACATTGGCGACGTTGGAGGCCGAGGCGTCCAGCCGCCGCGTCTGGGCGGTCAGGCCGCTGAGCGCGATTCCGATGCTGGCGGCCATGACGGTCCATCCTTCGTCCGCTGGGAATGGGCAAAGTCTACCACATCAATTTTCCAAGGCCAGCCGGGTGATGCCCGCGCGGTTGCGCCGTGCGATCATCGGCAGAGGTAATCGGCGGGCCGGTACAATCGCCGGGTATAATCGCCGCTGTATCTTTCGGGGTGCTTGCGCCATTATCGGACAAACCGCCGCCGCTCCCTTCCCGTATTGCCGGGCCTCCCGGTGCTTCCGGTCCCGATGGAGCCGGCCCGAAAATCCGGTCCCAGTATTTATGGGGCCAGACAGTCGCGAGACGGGAGCCGCCGCCTGAATGCCGAACTCAGCCTATGTCCTGACCGTCGCCGGCCTGACCGACGTCGGGCGCACCCGGTCCCGCAACGAGGACAGTTTCCGGGCCAGCAGCGACGGTGAATTCGCGGTCGTCTGCGACGGAATGGGCGGCCATGCCGGCGGCGACATCGCCAGCAGCAAGGCGGTCGAGGTGATCTGCGGTCTTCTGCAGGGTCATGCGCAAGTCGAGCCGATCACGCTGGTGGACGGGATTTCCGTGGCGGACCACGACGATGCCGACCGCACCCTGACCGACCCGGCGGGAGCCGAACCGGCGGTGCGCCTGGCCCTGTCGGTCGCACGGTCGGCGGTGCAGCAGGCAAACCGGTCGATCTTCGATTTGAACACATCCCGCGGATTCGCGCAGGGGCGCGGCATGGGCACCACCGTGGCCGGCGTCTGGCGTGTTCCCGGCACGGCGCAGATGGTCGTGTTCCATGCCGGGGACAGCCGGGTCTATCGCCTGCGCGACGGCGAGTTGCGCACCCTGACCCGCGACCACAGCCTTTACCAGATCTGGCTCGACAACGGCGGGCGGGGGACCGCGCCGCAGCGGAACATCATCGTCCGGGCGCTCGGCACCGCGGAGGATGTGGAGCCGGAGGTCGGCGTGCATTCGCTGATGCCCGAGGACACCATCATGCTCTGTTCCGACGGGCTGAACGGCATGCTGCCGGATGGGCTCATCGCCCGCATCCTGCGGGAGGAGCCGGACCCGGCCCGCGCCGCCGCCGCCCTGGTCGAGGCGGCCAATGCGGCCGGCGGGCAGGACAACGTCACCGTCGTGGTCGGACGCTTCGCCGCGACGGCGTGAGGCCCGTCGTCAGGGGCCGGTGGCGATGAATTGCGCATCCGCCAGCGGGGCAGGGGCGTCGTCCGGTATCGTCGCCAGCGCGTCGGACAGGGCGGCCAGATAGTCGGCCGCCGGCTCCTGTTCCGGCCGTGGGGTTGGGAACAGGGGCGCCGCCGTGGCGATGGTCAGCAGCATCTCGGTGCCGAAGGGCGGGCCGATGGTCCAGTACCGGCCGGACTGCGGCTTGCCGTCCCCGGCCTTTTCATCCCCGGCCTTCTCGCCAAGCCGGCGCGACGCACCCGCGGCCAGCGCCGTTCCGCTGTCCGACGGGTTGGGCAGCAGGTGGACGACGTTGCCGTCGATGGTGAAGTAATCGACCTGCAACTGCACCGGACGGGCGGGCGCCCGGATCTCCAGAACCAGCGGGGCGCCGGCACTGAGATCCGGCCCCTCCAGCACGCTCGCCGCCAACGGTTCCGCCAGCCCGCGATTGGCGTCCAGCGCCGTGGCGACGCTGCCCAGCGGCGCGCAGAACTGCGCATCCGCATTGGCGAGGTCGAAGCCATGGTCCCAGCCGGCGGCAAGCGCCTCGACCGTCTCGCGCACCTCCGTCTCCGCCCGCTCCCCCGCCACCGTCCCGGAAACCAGCAGCCGGCCGCCGGTCTTCTCCACCGTGACCAGTGCGCAGGGGAGGGTGCGCAGCGTCTGTGCGATCTCGGCGACCGGCGGCTGCCTGCTCGCCGCGGGCGGTGAGGGCGGCGCAGAGGGAGTGGCAGCAGGGGGCGGCATGGGCAAGGCAACCGCCGCCGATTCTGCGGCCGGACTCTCGGCCACGGTATGGGGAGGCGATGGCCAATTCAGGAACGTCACGGCAGCCACGACGCCACCCGCCAGAACCGCTCCGCCGGCCCAAAGCGGCCAGCGGGTGGAGCGTACAGGCGCGGCGGCCCGAGGGCGGGGCGCTCCAGTCAGGCCGCTCACCGCAATATGCAGGGACGCAACGTCCGGGAAGGTGCCGCCGTCCCGCAGATCCGCCAGCAAGGCCGCGACCGCCGGCCGGTCCTCATGCCCCACCAGGATCCGTTCCGTCAGCCGGGCGGCGGCCTCCAGATCGTCCTTGTGGTCCGCCCGAGCCGCGGTCAGCGCCGCCCGGCCGAAACCGCCGATCACCGCCGCCGATCCGCTGTGACGGATGGTGTCGGCGGTCAGCGCACCATGCACGACACCAGCCCGGTGTGCGGCACTCAGCGCGTCCAGAATGCGGTCGAGCGTCGCGACCGCCTCGTCCCACGCCAACGGACCGTCGTCCAGCCGCGCGGCGAGCGTCCGGCCTTCCGCTGGCAGGGTGGCGACGAAGGCGGTTCCCGCATGTTCACCGGACGCCAGGATGGCGGGGATCGCCGGGTGGGACAGCCGGGCCGCGGCGGTCGCCATCTGCCGGAACCGCTCCACCCCCGCGGCATCGGCGCACAGGCGGGCCAGCGGCACCGTCCACAGATCCACCGTCTGACCGTTGCCGTCCAGCGCGCGGTGCAGCCGGGCATCGCCGTCCCGACCGATCAGGTCGAGCAGCCGGTAACGGCCAAGCCGCCGCTCCTTCTCCGTCGCCGCCGATTCGGTCGCCGTCCCGCCGCGTCGCATCCCCACTCCCCGAACTGAGCCGCTGGTATAGCCGCAGCGCAGCGCGGCGGCCAAGCCCCAGGACACCCGTCCGGAAGTTTCTGTCCCGATGGCCGATCCCTGCGAAAGGCAGGGTCTTGTGACCACGAACGGCCGGTAACCTTTCGTTAGCCACGACAGGCGACTCTGGCACCGCGAACCGCTTATGCGACCTCCGGCGCGGAGCCTCCTGCCTTGCCCCACACATCCTCCCAGTCCAAACCGTCGGCCCCCAATGCGTCCTGGCTGAACGGGGCGGCGCTCTACCAGATCTATCCGCTGAGCTTCCGCGACCACGGCGGCGACGGGTGGGGCGACCTCGACGGCGTGATCGAGGGGCTGGATCATGTCGCCTCGCTGGGCGTCGATGGGGTGTGGATCAGCCCCTTCTACCCGTCGCCGCGCACCGACTTCGGCTATGACGTCGCCGACCATCGCGCAGTGGACCCGCGCATGGGCAATCTCGCCGTCTTCGACCGGCTGATCGAGCGCGCCCATGGGCTGGGGCTGAAGGTGCTGGTCGATCTGGTCTGCGGCCACACCTCCAACGCCCATCCCTGGTTCGTCGACAGCCGGCGGTCGCGGGACGGCGACAAGTCCGACTGGTATGTCTGGGCCGACGCCAAGCCCGACGGCACCGCGCCCAACAACTGGCTGTCGGTGTTCGGTGGAGCCGCCTGGACCTGGGAGCCGCGACGGCGCCAGTATTACCTGCACCATTTCCTGGCCAGCCAGCCGGCGCTGAACCTGCACCATCCGGCCGTGATGGATGCGCTGTGCGAGACGGCGGAGTTCTGGATGGAGCGCGGCGTCGACGGCTTCCGCATCGATGCCGTCGATTTCTTTGCCCACGACCCGCAGCTGCGCTCCAATCCCGCCGCCATCTGGCGCGAGGCCGAGCCGCCGCTGAAGCCCTTCGCCCTGCAACAGCATGTCTACGACATGATGCACCCGGCCATCGGCAGCATCCTGTCCCGCCTGCGCGGGACGGTGGAGCGCTATCCCGGCCGCGTCCTGCTGGGCGAGCTGTCGAGCCAGCCCGGCGCCGGCCAGCGCATCGCCGCCTACTGCACGCCGCAGGGGCTGCACGCCGCCTACACCCTGTCGCTGGCGAAACAGCCCTTCAGCGCCAGGGGGTTCGCCCAGGCGCTGAGCGCCGCGGGGCGGCCGGAGTCGATCTGCTGGAGCCTGTCCAACCACGATGTGGAGCGCGCCGCCAGCCGCTGGCTGCCCACGGGTGGCGATCCGCAGTCGTTCAACGCCCTTCTGGCGATGCTGGCGGCGGCGCTGCCCGGCACCGTCTGCCTCTATCAAGGGGAGGAACTGGCCCTGCCCAACGCGGTGCTGGAACAGCACCAGCTGCGCGACCCTTTCGGCATCACCTATTGGCCCGACTTCCAGGGCCGCGACGGCAGCCGCACGCCCATGCCCTGGCGCGCCGCCGAGCCCCACGCCGGCTTCTCCGCCGCCGAGCCCTGGCTGCCGGTGCCCGACGCCCATCTCGATCTCGCCGTTGACCGGCAGGAGCGGACCGCCGGCAGCCCGCTGGCGGTGTGGCGTGCGGCACTCTCCCTGCGCCGCGACCTGAAGGCGCTGCGCGCCGGCGCCGTCACCGCCGTGGAGGAGCATGGCGACCTGCTGTCCTTCGAACGGGTGTCAGGGGAGGACCGCCTGCTTGCCGTCTTCAACATGGCCGACCGGCCGGCCGAGTTCGCTCTGCGCGGTCGCGGCGAACTGGAGGATCTGCCTGTCCCGCGCGTTCCGGGCACCCTGCCGCCGGAACTGACCGCCGATGGCCGGACGTTGGTGATGCCGCCGCTGTCGGTCTTCCTGGGACGGCTGCGCACCGCCTCCTGACCCCCTCGAAAGGCAGGCATGCACATTTATGCGATGCAGGGCTTGGCATCGGATGCTTTGTTACACTCTCGCCTAAGTCGCTGTAATTCCCTGATTCATCGCGGGTCAGGGAAATCGTCAGCAATAGCAATAATCTTGCGGAGTAGCGGGAGTGGAAAGAAGAGCGTTTCTCACCAAGGCCGGCGTCGGTGCCGTTTCGACCGTTGCCGCCTCGACCCTCGCGGCCCCGGCCATCGCGCAGACCCAGCCGACCATCCAGTGGCGCCTGGCTTCGAGCTTCCCGAAGAGCACCGACATCCTCGTCGGCACGTCCGAGATGATCGCCAAGCGCGTGTCGGAGGCGACCGACGGCAAGTTCCAGATCCGCGTCCATGCCGCCGGTGAGATCGTCCCCGGCCTGCAGGTGCTGGACGCCGTGCAGAACGGCACCGTCCAGTGCGGCCACACCTGCGGCTACTATTATGTCGGCAAGGATCCGACCTTCGCCTTCGACACCGCCATTCCCTTCGGGCCCAACGCCCGCCAGCAGAATGCCTGGTACCAGTATGGCGGCGGCCAGGAGGTGATGCGCACCTTCTTCGCCAAGCACGGCATCGTCCAGTTCCCGGCGGGCAACACCGGCGCCCAGATGGGCGGCTGGTACCGCAAGGAGATCAAGTCGCTCGCCGACTTCAACGGCCTGAAGATCCGCATCGCCGGCATCACCGGCCAGATCATGGCCAAGCTGGGCGCCGCCCCGACCCAGATCGCCGGCAGCGACATCTACCCGGCGCTGGAAAAGGGCACCATCGACGCCGTCGAGTTCGTCGGCCCCTATGACGACGAGAAGCTGGGCTTCGTCCAGGTCGCCAAATACTACTACTACCCGGGCTGGTGGGAAGGCGGGCCGCAGGTCTCGCTCTACATCAACCAGAAGGAATGGGATGCGCTGCCCAAATCCTATCAGGCGATCCTGACGGCGGCCTGCGCCGAGGCGAACAGCGCGATGACCGCCCGCTACGACGCGGAGAACGCCAAGGCGCTGAAGCGTCTGGTCGCCAAGGGCGCCCTGCTGCGCCCCTATCCGCGCGACCTGATGGAGGCCGCCCACAAGATCGCCTACGAGCTGTACGACGACATCGCGAAGACCAACCCGGACTTCAAGGCCGTCTACGACAGCTGGAAGCCCTTTCTGGACGAGGTGCAGCTGTGGTTCCGCGTGGCGGAGCTGCCCTACGACAACTTCATGCAGTCGGCCGGCCGCGCCAAGTGACGGCGTTCCGGTTCTGACGGGAAACAGGGGGGTGGCCGGTCCGGCCGCCCCCTTTTCTTCTCAGGCCAGCCCCCGTCAGGCCAAATAGTTCAGCAGCGACAGCTTCTGCGTCTGGCCGGCGACGGTATAGGTCGCCTGCTGGACGTTCATCGCGCTGCTCAGCCTGGCCGCGACCTCGGTCTGGTCGATGCCTTCGATCTTGGCGATGCGGTCGGTCACCGTGGCGATCGAGTCCGTGTGGGCGTTCTTGGTGGTTTCCAGCGTGGCGGCGTCGGACGCGACCTTGGCGTGGATCGAGCGGATCTGGTCGGTCGCCTGAGTCAGCATCTCGCGCGCCTGGGTGCTGTACTCCGTCCATTTGCCGGGATTGGCCGCCGCCGTCCGCACCAACTGCATCGCCTTCACCAGGGTCTGGAACGCCTTGTCGTCGGCGCTGACCCCGTATGTCAGGTTCAGGTTGTCGTCGATGGTCACCTGCGACTTGCGGTACGCCTCGGCATTCTTGCCCTTGGTCAGATATTCGGCATCGTAGAAGGGCAGGTCGGGCGGCTCGGCATAGGGCACGTCGATCAGGCTGTCCTGCTCCGGCGGCAGGGTGCCGACCGAGATGGTGTTCTCCAGCGACCCGTTCGTCACCTTGGCGCTGGTCGAGAACAGCGAACTGCGGCCGGGATGGTTTGGGTCGGCGTTGGCCGTGCTGGTCAGGGCGATGCCCGGGCCGTTGCCGACCGCATCGATGGTGACCGGCGGGGCCGGATTCAGGTTGGCGAAATTCTGGCGCAGCTTGTCGGCCACCTGGCTGACATTGTTGACGCCGGCGGCATAGTCGGTGTCGCTGACCGTGTAGCGCACCGTGTAGGTCTGGTAGGGCGGCAGGTCGCGCGGCTCGGTGGGATTCTTCGTGTAGTAGTTCTGGTTGTACGGATCGTCGGGATCGCCGACCGCCACCGTGAACTCGAAGGTATCGCCGATGTCCACCGCCGCACCGTTCAGGGTGAAGCTGTCGATCTGCGGCAGCGCGGTCGTCGGCGCCTGGGTGGTGGTCGGCGCGGTGACGGTGTTCTCCACCGTTGCGGAATTGATGACGCGGGCCGACAGGTCGAACTTCTGCCCCGGATCCTGGCCGACCAGCGTGATGATGCCATTGGAGGTCGAAACCGTCATCGGCAGCGGCGGGCTGGCGGCGTTGATCTGGTTGGTCAGGGTCTGGGCGACGAAGGTCAGCGTCTTCGGATCGGTCCCCTGGATCTGATAGCCGAAGGTCTTGCCGGAAACCGTCACCTCGAAATAATCGTCGGTGTTCACCACGGCGCCGTTCAGCGTGATCTTGCTGGTCTGCTTCGTCGCCATCAGGTCGGTGACCGGTTCCGTCCCGAACCGCGAGCCGGAGAACAGGTAGCGGTCGCCGAAGCGCTGGTTCATCAGCGCCTGGATGTCGCGCATGGCGCCCTCGGCGCGGTCCTTCACCTGATCGGCCTGCGGGAAGGTGACGGAGAAGCTGCTGCTCGCAGACGCCTTCAGCGTGTCGAAGCTGAGATTCAGGATCGCGCCCTCGCCGGGGCCGCCGGAGATGTTGAAGTTGTAGCCCTTGCCGTCGTTGGGCGGGGTGGTGCCCAGGTTGATGGCGCGGGTGGTCTTGCCGCCCAGCCCGTCGGTCACGGTCACGTCGAAGGTGCCATTGGGGCCCTGCTGCGACGGAACCGCGGTGACGGTGTATTTGGCGCCGACCGTCAGCTTCGACTTGGAGGCGTCGACCGACAGCTTCATCCCGTCGGGATTGGTGTTGATCGGCGTGGCGACGCTGGACGGACCCGGCTCGAACGGCATCGTGGTGCTGGAGGTCCAGCTCGACACGATCGATTCCAGCGAGGTCAGCACCTTGTCCGTCGCCTGCACGCGCGGCGCCGCCATGTTGATGTTCTGGACGTAGTTGTCCTTCTTCGCCATCTCCGACCGCAGGTCCAGAAGCTTCTGCACCTCCGGGCCGTAGGCGTTGAGATCGACCGACTTCTTGCCCGTGGTCAGCTGTTCGGACAGTCGGTTGATGTCGTTCTGGCCCCCGGACAGGTTCCGGACAAGGCTCAGATATTTCGAGTAGCTGCTGACTCCCGTTATCGAGCTCATCGGACCACCGCCTCCAGCGCATCGAACATTGCATTGGCCACTTGCATGACCCGTGCCGAAGCCTGGTAGGAGGTCTGGAGCTGCTGCAGCTGGGCGATTTCCTCGTCGATGTTCACGCCCGTCTGCGACTGGTAGCGCTCGCTGAGGAGCTGCATGGAGGCCTTGTTGGACTCGGCGGAGGTGTTGGCCGTCTTGGCCGCGGCCATCCAGGTTCCGGTGATGGCGCTGCCGATGGCGCTGTAGGTGGTGTCCTTCATCTGCAGCCCGTCGGCGTTGAAGCTGCGGCCGGCGGCATTGACCGCCTGGACCATGCCGTCGATGGCGGACTGCTTGATTTTGCTGGTGTTGTCCAGGAGCTTGGGGTTGATCGCGATGGTGAAGCGGTCGGTGCCGGTGAAGAACTGGTTGGCCTGTTCGCCGTCGGCGGCCGGGCTGGCATCGTTGTAGGCGTCGGCGAAGCTGGTGGGCTCGCCCGCCTTGGTCGGGCCGGTGAAGGCCTTGGCGAACTCGTCCAGCTGCGAGCGCAGCTTGCGGATGACCTCGGTCGCCGGGTCGCCGCTGGCCGGCGTCGGCGGCTCGCTGGTCGAGCCGTCCTTGCGCATCTGGATCAGCGAACCCAGCTTGCCGGTGGTCAGGTGATTGTTGATCGAGGTGATCTGATTGCCGACCTGTAGGTTGATGTTGCCGCCGTCATAGGAAAGATTTGCCGGCTGGGCATCGACCAGCGCCAGCCCCGACGGGGTGAAGATTGCCAGCCGGCCGTCCGGCCGCTCCACGGTGCGGATGCCCATGTAGGTGCTCAGCTCGCGCACCAGCCCGTCGCGCTTGTCGGCGACGGCGTTGGCGGCGGACCCCTGGCCCTGCAGCGACACCATGTCGTTGTTGATCGAGTTGATCTGCTTCAGCAGGTCGTTGACGGTGTCGACCGACTTGGTGATGTCGGTCGACATGTCGCGGTCGAGCTGCTCCACGCCCTCCGATACGCGGCGGATCTCGCGCGAGAAGCTTTCGGCCGCCTGGACCAGCTGGTACTGCGCCGTTTCATCTTCCGGCGAGGTCGACAGCGTCTTGATCGCGGCCTGGAACTTGTCCGAATACTCGTTCAGCAGCGGCGTCCCGTTGGTGGTCCGCATCAGGTCGCCCAGCTGCTGCATGTAGGTCGAGGTCACCTGCGATCCGCCGTCGCGCGAGGTCAGATCCATCACCTGCGCCATCAGCGCCTTGTCGACTTCCCGGCGATAGGTCGTGCTGATGACCTGACCGCTGGCGTCCACCGACTGCTGGGCGGTGTGGCGGGTGCGGGTCGGGTCGTTGGCCTGCGCGATGTTGTCCGAAACCAGCTTGACGTTGGTCTGGACCGTGCGCAGCCCGGCCGTGGCACTGTTCAAGGCTGCGAAGAGGGACATGGCAGGAGACCTTTCACGGATCGGGATGGTCGGGGCGGTGCCGGGATGGCCGCCGCCCCCCATTCAGACGATCAGGGAACTGGCGATCAGGTAATCAGAAGGTCAGGGCCGCGCTTAGCGCTTCAGCCCCAGCACTTCCTGAAGCATTTCATCGGACGTGGTGACGATCTTCGCGTTGGCGGAATAGCTCCGCTGGGTGACGATCATCTTGGTGAACTCGTCGGCGATATCGACGTTGGAGCTTTCAACGCTGTTCGCCACCACCGCACCGGCGCCGTTCGTCTCCGGATCGTTGAAGTTCGGCTTGCCGGCCTCTTCGCTCTCGACGAACACGCCGCCGGACTCGCGCTGCAGGGCGTTCGGGTTGTTGAAGGTGATGATCGGCACCTTGGCGATCATCTTCGACCGTCCGTTGTCGTAATTGACCATGACGGTGCCGTTGTCGCCGAACACCACGTCCTTGAACTGCCCGCGTGGCGCGCCGTTCTGGACCAGCTGGGTGACGTTGATCTCCTCGCCGGCATACTGGGTCAGGCCGCCCGGCTTCTGGTACTTGCCGAGGTTCAGCGAGATCTGCTGCGGGCCGAAGCCGTAATCGACCGTGAAGGTGACGTTGGCGTCGGAGCCGGCCGACTGGTTGGCGGCGCTGACCGCCGTGCCGGTGCCGACCAGGGCGGTGGAGATGTTGGTCAGCGTGCCGACCGTTTCCGGCGTCTTGCCGAAGGTCAGGCCGATATGGGCCGGCGTCTGACCGGCGACGGCACTCTGGTCCAGGGTGAACTGATAAGCGGTCGCGTCGCTCACAGACGCCGCAGCATTGCCGGAAACGTCGCCGGTGGACAATACATTGCCAGTCACGCTGGCCGTGCCGCCAATCTGCGTAGCAAAGTACTGAAGAACTTTTTGGGGCGTGTTGTAAGTACTAATGTTCGCGTTATCGAGCGTCAGGGTATGAGTGACACCGTTGGCAGTCACCGAATAGACATCCCCGACGTCAACACTAGAGCCAGTTATGGTTACATCGCCGGTCGCCGTATTCGCAGTCAGAGTATTGGCGTTGGCCGGCGTGGCCGCGGTCTTGGCGGTCACTGTGATGACGCCGCCCTGCGCGGTGGCGGTCACCGGCAGCGAGGTGTTGGAGTTGATCTTGTTCGCCAGCGCCGCGGTGATGTCCTCCATCGTCATCTCTTCGCCGGTGGTGCTGTAGGTCACCGCCGTGCCGTTGATGCTGAGGGTGTACTGCGTGCCGATGTCGCCCGGCGTGCCGGTCAGCGTCACCGTGCGGCTCTGGCGCACGCCGGCCACGCTGGAGACCGACGGCAGCGAGCTCATCGTGTTCACGGACGCGCTGGAGTTGGTCACCGTCGCGCTGGAGGTGACGTTGGTGTTCACCGCATTGGCCTGGATCGACAGGATGTTGCCGGCCGACGACGCGGTGACGCTGGAGCCCAGCGCCTGGTTGATCTTGCCGGCCAGCTGGGACACGACATCGCTCACCGTCGAATAGCTCTGATAGGTGGCGGCGGTCACCGTGTAGCTGATCGGCGTGCCGTTCACGTTGATGGTGAAGGAGTCGCCGACCTCGACCTGCGTCTGCGGGAACTGGAACTTGTCGATTTCACCGGCGCTCGCCGTCGCCGCCGTCGAGGTCTGGGAGACGATGGTGTTGGTGGTGTTGGTGCCGGACACCACGTCGGTGTTCAGCTTGAACGGCGTGCCGGGCTCGCGGGCGGTGACGCGGATCGTCTGGCCCGACGAGGTGGCGAGCACCGACGCCGCCGGCGAGGCGGAGTTGATCTGGTTGGCCAGCGCGCCGGCCAGACCCGAATAGGTCCGGATCGACCCGATGTTGTCCGCCGTGATCTTCAGGCTGTAGTTGGTGCCGTTGACCTTGACCGTATAGGTGTCGCCGATGCGCAGGTTGTCCTGGCCGTTGGTGTTGTTGCCGGCAAGGGTGATGACGTTGACCTGCGCGACCGCGGTCTGGCCGGCGATGTTCTGGCCGAAGGTCACGGTGGCCGGATTGCCGGAGAAGGTGCCGTCGACCGGCTTGGTGTTGGAACCCGGCGCGTCCAGGACCATCCGCCAACTGCTGTCCGCCTGCTGCCGCCACTTGAAATTGACGGTGCGCGGGTTGCCCTGGCTGTCGAAGATCTGGATGCTGCTGTCGGGAATCTTCTCGCCCGGCTTCGGCGTCGCCGGCAGGTTGGCGGCCAGGTCGATGGTGTTGGTCGCCACCGGCTTGTCGATCAGCGAGTTGACCTGGATCGGCGCCACCTGGTCCTTGTGCAGGACGCCCGTCACCGGATCGACCAGCCAGCCGTTCAGGGCATAGCCCGAGCTGTTGACCAGATAGCGGCTCTTGTCCAGTTCGAAGTCGCCGGCGCGGGTGTAGAAGGCGGCCGAGGAGTTGACCGTGCCCGTCTGCGTCTGCACCAGCGTGCTCGACCCCTGGGTCGCCACCTTGGTGACGCTGAAGAAGCCCTGGCCCTGGATGGCGATGTTGGTCGGGCTCTGCACCTGGGTCAGGCTGCCCTGGATGTTGTTCATGAAGACCGGTTGCGCCGTGACCCCGCCCGGCTCGTGCAGGCGCTGGCTGGACTGCAGGACCATCGTCTCGAACGCCGAATCGACACGCTTGTAGCCGATGGTCGAGCTGTTCGCGATGTTGTCCGAGATATGTCCGAGCGCCTTCGACTGGGCATTCAGGCCGAGAACGGCGGTTGTCATCGAACCGAAGATGCTCATGGCCGGGGTCTCCGAAAGAAAGGGCAAAGGTCTTCTGCGCCCTATCTAGCAAGCGGAGTGCCAACTGCCATGCGGTTGGCAACCCATTGTAATCGGCCGATTTTTTACGAGAGCGTCACGGCGGGGCTGGAATTTCCCGGCAGGTAGGAAAGTTTCGCCTAGTGCCGGCAGGCCGGGCGGGCAGAAAGCTCCCGCCGAAGTTGCCGGCCTTAACCCAAGCGCCGGGCGGCGCGGGCGGCTTGCGCCTTCAGCACGGCGGCGGCGGTGCCGAGCGTGGTGGTCCAGTCACCGGGGCGCGGCTGGCGGAACAGCCGAAGCGACGGGTACCAGGGGCTGTCGGCGCGGTCGAGCATCCAGCGCCAGTCCGGCACATGGGGAAGCATCAGCCAGCACGGCACGCCCATCGCCCCGGCCAGATGGGCGATGGCGGTGTCGACCGTCACCAGCAGGTCGAGGTTGGCGAGGATCGCGGCGGTATCGGCGAAATCGCGCACCCGCTCCATCGCGTTCGGGATCGCCACGCCGGGCAGGCGGTTCAGGTCGGCCGCCGCGTCACCGGTCTGCAGGCTGACGAACCGCACCCCCGGCACCGGCAGCAGCGGCGCCAAGGCCGCCACCGGGATCGAGCGGTTGCGGTCGTTGCGGTGCTGCGGGTTGCCGGCCCAGACCAGCCCGACCCGCAGGCCGGCCCCATCCCCGTCCTCCCCGGCCAGCCGGCCGCGCCAGCGGTCGACGTCGCCGGGATCGGGGGCGAGATAGGGCGCGCCGGCGGGGATGGTCTCCAGTTCGGTGCCGAAGGCCCGCGGCAGGCTCATCAGCGGACAATGGAGGTCGTGCGGCGGCGGGTCCTCTCCGCGCACCAGAACCTGGATCGACGATCCCAGGCAGCGGTTGAACAGGCGGTAGAGCAGCAGATGCGTTTCCAGGACCACCCGGCCGCCGCCCTGCGCCGCGATCCGCGCCACCAGCGGGGCATAGCGCACGAACTGGATGGCGTCGCCGTATCCCTGGTCCATGTGCAGCAGGATGGTGGCGCCGCCCGGCGGCTGGCCGGCCCAGGGCGGGCTGGCGAAGCGGTGCCAGCGATGCTCGAACCCCTCCCAACCCGCGCGCAGGTCGCCGCGGACCAGCCGCCCGACCGCGCGCGCCAGATGGGCGTCGCCATTGGCGGGATTGCGTACCAGCACGGCGTCAAAGCAGGCCTCCGCCTCGTCGAAGCGGCGCTGGTCGCGCAGCACGGTCCCGAGATTCAGCAGGGTCGCCGTATGGCCGGGCCGCAGCCGGGCCGCGCGCTCCAGCCAGCGCCGCGCCTCGGGGTAGCGCGCCAGCGCGTGCAGCGAGGCACCCAACGCCTCCAGCGCGTCGCCATCGCCCGGGTCGAGCGCCAGGGCGCGCTGCAGCACCGGTTCCGCCCGCTCCGGCATCTCCGCCGCCCGCAGCGCCGCGCCCAGATGGCCCCAGGGGGCTGCCGCCGTCGGGCGGATCCGAACGGCACGGTCGATCCACCGCACCGCCGCCGCCGCGTCGCCCGTCTGCGCCCGCAGCACGCCCGACAGGTGCAGCGCGTCCGGCTGCGCCGGTTCCGCCGTCAGGATGTGGCGATAGGCGTCGGCCGCCGCTTTGGCATGGCCGGCCATGTGGTGGTTGACGGCGGCGTTCAGAGCGTCCAGGAGTGTTGCCATACCTTCTTCTCTACACCGGCCGGCCGGGCAGGGCGAGAATCGAAAATCACCAAGAGCCCACGATCAGGAGCCTGTCACGGCAATGGACGACCGTCTTCCGACGCATCTCTGGGTTTCCGCCCATATCCGCGCAGCCGACGCCCAGGGCGTGGCGATGACTGTGGTCCGCAAGGGCGATCCCAGCCGCGGCACGGTGATCCTGAAGATCAACCGGCTCGACCGCACCTTCTCCGTATTGGTCCAGACCCGCGAAGCGGATGGCGAGCGGCTGTTCTGGGCGCGCGGCACCGGCACCGATCCGGTGCCGGAGGCCGATGCCGACGCCTACATCGCCCGCCAACTCCGCTACGACCCCGACGTCTGGGTGGTGGAGGTGGAGGACCGCCAAGGCCGCCACTGGTTCGACGGGCCGGTGCGCTGAACAGGCGGTTAGGGCGGTGATTGGGGCGGTGGGCCGATGATGGACAGCCGAATCTCCTTGACCTCATCCGCCGTCGGCGGACGGGACCGGCCGTCATGGGTGGTGATGCGCAGGCGGAGCGCGAGGCGTCCGTCCCGCCAAACCCCGGCCGGCACCGGAATGGTCAGGGTCCCGGCGCCCTGACCACGCTGGGGACCGAAGGGAGCGGCGGCGCCGATGGGCACGCCGTCCGACGTGGCGACCTCCACCGTCTGCCCGCGGGTGAGCGGGCCGAGGGTGACCGCAAGGATGGCGGCCTCGCCCTGCCGCGGCGGATGCGGCAGGGCGAGGACCATCTCCCCATTGACGTCCGGCGTCCCGGACGGGGTCGCCGGCTCCGCGCCCGCGGGCTGGCCCGCCAGGACCAGCAGCGCGAGCAAGGCGGCAGCCGGAAAGCCGCCTCGCCAGCCCTTAAAGGGCCTGGAGCGAGACCGCCTTGACGGCGGCGGTGGTGGTGGGGGAGCCATTGGTCGGGACAAGGCGAACCTCCAGCGTTGCGGATGCCGCCGGCGCCGCCGCGTTGGCTGTCGGGCTCTGCGCCAGCGCGGCGGTGTGGGCGGCCTGGGGCAGCGGCAGCGTGAAGGTGGCGTCGTCCGCCATGCCGTGCATGGCCGGACCGAAGAAGCCGATGGTGCCGCCGTAATAGGGGCTGTCCGCCGCGACCTTCGTCACGCCGGCCGGGGCGTTGATCAGCAGGTCGAAATTCCGCGAGGCGCCGGTGCCGGCGGGGCGGCTCACCTTGACCGCCATCACCACCGGGCTGGACGGCGCCGCCGACAGCTGGACCGATCCCACGCCCTTCGCCACCGTGCCCTTGACCGGAGCCTTCACCTGAGCCGACGGATTGGCCGCCGCCACCTGCGCCGATTCCGTGTCGCCGAAGCCGTGCCGGTACTCGTACTGGAACCGTTCGGTGCTGAGATAGTCACCGGCGCGGCCGTCGAGGACATAGCTGCCGTCGGCGCGGACGAAGAACAGGAAGGGTTCGCGGGACAACTGCGACAGCTCCTCCTTGTCGGTCGGCAGGATCGGCAGGCCCAGGCGCTGCTGCTTGCGCGTCCAGACGTCCCACAGCCGGTCCATGTTCGCATGGTGCAGGAAGAAGACGGGGTCGACCGGCGACAGGAAGTTGGTCATGTTGCCGTAGGGACCCGGATCCCACGGGCCGACGCCGCCGATGCAGTTGTGGACGAGGTTGTGCGGCTGGCCTTCCAGAACGGAGAACTGGGTGTTCCCGCCCGGCATGACGTTGTGCGACGCCGTCTTGGAACTGGTGAAGCTGCGCGTCACGTCGGCGTTGTAGTAATCCACCGGCAGCAGGCCGGTCAGCACCGTTTGGGGCGAGCAGGCCTTGGCCGTCTTGTCGTCCAGCTTCGGGTTCTCACGGCTCAGGTAGCGCGCACGGTCGGTCGCGGCGAAAGCCTCGTTGCCCCGATCGCACTTGCCGTGGCTGCAGCCGGTGACGTCGTCCCACAGCTTGTCGAAGCTGCTGTAGCCGCGGATGTCCAGCTGCTTGCGCTGGGCCGCATTCAGCGTGTCCCAATACTTCTTCATCGCCGGCTTGATATAGGCGGTGAAGGTCTTCAGGTCCTTGGTATAGGGCTGGAAGGCCTCGCCGACCGGGGTCAGGGCGCCGTCGAACATCTCGTTCGGGATCTGCGGCAGAACCGTCCAGTCCCAATAGGGGAAGGCGAAATTGGGATTGTCGCTGTATTTGCGCACCGTCTCCTCGAAATAGCCGAGATAGCCGCGGTGCCAGACATAGAACCACCAATTGCCGTGCGGGCAGTCAATGAAATGGACGAAGGCGTTGCGGAACCAGTTGTGCGGATGGTCGGGCGGCAGGTTCACCATACGCTGGATGGCCGTGGCGTAGCTGCGCAGCATCGCCTTGCCTTCGTCGCTGGTCGCGCTGTAGCGGATATATTTCGCCGTCGCCGCCCGCGCCGGGGCGAAGGGCAGCATCGATGCACCCGCCACGGCGGCGGTAGATGCCAGAAAATCGCGTCTGCTGAAATTCATTTCGCTCAAGCTCCCTCATAGCGATAAAAACACTGGAAGCCTGTATAGGAAACCGACTGTTTGCACGTGGAATCAACCGCCGCTGCCACGTCGAAGGGCAACGGACGAACGCCAGCATATCCAGATATGTCCGGTCCATGCACAGGCATGCCGCCGGCCGGGGAAACGGGCGGGCGAACGCGGCAGCGATCTATGCCGCCGCCGTGACTCGGGGAAAGCGCAGGGTGAAGCGGGTGCCTTCGCCGGGGCGGCTCTCCACCCCGATGGTGCCGTGCAGGCGGCCGGTCACCAGATTGTAGACGATATGCAGCCCCAGCCCGCTGCCGCCCGACCCGCGCCGCGTGGTGAAGAAGGGGTCGAAGACCTTGGGCAGGACCTCCGGCGCGATGCCGGCGCCATCGTCGCCGATCGACAATTCCACCATGTCGCCGTCCATCACGCGGGCGGCGATGGCGATGCGGCCGGGCTGCTCCGGATCCAGCGCATGAACCAGCGCGTTCATGATCAGGTTGGTCAGGATCTGCGACAGCGCCCCCGGATAGCCGTCCAGTTCCAGATCCGCCGGGCAATCGATGTCGATGGTCAGCGCCGCCCGCGCCTTGTAGGTCGGATGCAGGCTGCGCAGCAGCTCGTCGATGTAATCCCGCAGCAGGAAGGCGCGGCGCTCGTCGCTGGACTGGTCGACGGCGACCATCTTGAAGCTCTGCACCAGATTGGCCGCACGGGTGCTGTTGGACAGGATCAGGTTGGCCATCTCCATCCCGTCGCCGAGAAAGCGCTGGAAGTCCGACTTCTTCAGCGCGTTCGCCGTATGACGGTCAGACAGTTCGCCGATCAGCGCCTGCAACTGCGAGGCGCCGGTGATGGTGATGCCGATGGGGGTGTTCACCTCATGCGCCACGCCGGCGACCAGCTGACCAAGCGAGGCCATCTTTTCCGCCTGGATCAGGCTGGCCTGCGTCGCCTTCAGTTCGCCGAGCGCCCGTTCGGCGGCGTCGCGCGACTGGCGCAGGGCGTTTTCGGCCTCGACCTCCCGCGTCACGTCGACCACCACCGCCTGGATCGCCGGGCCGTCCCTCCAGTCGACCCGGCGGCCGGTCAGCTCCACCCACAGTTCGGCGCCGTCGGGCCGGCAGGCGCGGATCCGGCGGCGCGGCGTGGACTGCCCGCCCTCCAGCAGCTGGTCGTAATTGTCGATCATCGACTGCCGCGCCTCCACCGCCACGACGGACAGCAGCGACGGCAGAGCCATCACCTCCGCCACCGTCAGCCCGAGCATGGCGGCGAAGCTGTCGTTGGCGTAGAGCGCGTGGAAATCGCGATGGATGATGATGCCCTGGATCGAGCCCTCGACCAGATCGCGGAATCGCCGCTCGTTGTCGGCCAGCGCCTGCTGGCGCCGGTCGATCTCGTCGATGAAATAGCGGATGGAGGCGCCGATGTCGGTGATCTCGTCGTCGCCGTCCACCGGGACCGGAGCCGGAACCGAAACCGTCCCGGCCGCTCCGCCGCCGGCCTGCCGGTTTCCCGACAGCCGGGCCAGCACCGCCCGGTTCATCGCCACCAGCCGCGAGGACAGGAAGCGGCGGAAGATGAAATAGACGCCGACCGCCAGCAGGATCGACGCGCCGGCCAGCATCATGACCGTGCGGGTGCGTTCCGCGATCAGCTCGGCCAGCGCACCGGTGCGCTCGGCCGACTGGTCGCGGATGGAGTCGTAGAGCGCGCGGGTGGACCGTTCGACCGTCTCCACCAGCACCTGGGCCTGCCCGGTCAGCGCCTGGGCGCGGTTGCGCGCCTGCAGCCGGTCGA
Organism: Azospirillum sp. TSH20; assembly: GCF_003115935.1. Lineage (NCBI taxonomy): Bacteria > Pseudomonadati > Pseudomonadota > Alphaproteobacteria > Rhodospirillales > Azospirillaceae > Azospirillum > Azospirillum sp. TSH20. The sequence continues at coordinate 95,005 of NZ_LGQU01000136.1, read as the reverse complement.
TGGCGCTCTCGAACAGCCCGCCCGGCGCCACCAGCAGCGAGAACAGCTCCTCCTGCACGGTGGACATCATCTGGCCGGTGGGGTCCGGGGCACCGCCGGTCAGGCGGGCCAGCTCGGCCAGCGTCCGTTCGGCCGACCGCGCCTCCCCCTTCAGCCGGCTGAGATGGTCGAGCTGCGTCGCCCCCGCCGCCCGCGCCATCAGCGCACCGATGCGCGCGGCCCAGGCGCCGGTGTCGGGCATGCTTTCGATCGCCGCCGCCAGCCGGCTCAGCGCACGGGCCGCTTCGGCCTGACGGTCGCCATACTCGATCTGGCGGGTGACCTCGGCGTTCAGGTCGGCGACGGTGGCGGCCAGGATCAGCAGGGTGGAGCGGGTCTGCTCCAGCAGGCGGACATTGCCGTCGCGCTCCTTCCCATCCCCGCCGTCCTCCTTCATCAGGCCGCGCATGCGGGCGACCAGAAGCTGCATCGAATCCAGCTCCGTCACCAGCCCGTCGTAGATGGATCGGCGCTGCGGCGTCGAATTCGCGGCGGCGAGCTGCGGCAGCTGCGCCACCAGCTTCTGCAGCGATCCGTGCAGTTCGGCGCTGGTTATGACCTCCGGCAGCGTGTTGGTCGACAGGGCCGTGACTTCCGCCCGGAACAGGCGGAAGGACGACATCGACACGCCGCCGATCAGCATCACCAGCAGCGCCATCACCGACAGCCCCAGCGTGATGCGCACCGCGATGCCGAAACGCCGCGTCCGGTTCGGCGGCGGCGTCTGCGGGCTTGGCGTCGTGTCCGTCGCCGGCGCAGGCAGCGTGGCGACCCGCGGCGTGCTCCGCGCGATGGTGGAAGACAGGCTGGAGGAAAACTGGCCGTCCATCACCGCCTCACCGTCATGCGGCCGTCCAGCCGGGGCACGAACTCGCCGCTGCGGGCGATGTGGTCGATCATCTGGGTGGAGATGAACTCGGTGTTGCGGTCTTCGACCAGCCTCGGCACGCCCGCCAGCACGCCGTACCCGTCGCCGCCCGCCGCCAGGAAGCTGCTGGTCGCGAGCCGGTAGCGGGTGGACCGGCCGACCGGCTTGCCGCCGACTGACAGGCTGCGCAGCCGCTGGCCGGGCGGGCGGGTCAGGTCGATCTCCGCGCGGGCGTTGGACAGGTGGGGAAAGCGGCCCTGCAGCTGCTCCACCGCCGAAACGCCGCTTTCCACCGCCTCCCAAAGCTGCTGCCCGGTGACGTCCAGCACGACGCCGACATCGTGAAAGGGAAGGATCGTGTAAATGTCGCGCCGGGTCAGCAGGGCATCGGCCGGATATTGGCGATCGCCGCGGATGCCGCCGCCGTTCATCAGCGCCACATCGGCGTCCAGCGTCTCGCGCAGGGTGTCGACCACCGCATTGGCGAAGGCGTTCTCGCCCGTCCGCAGCGCCTCCTTGCGGGTGTCGAGCGGAGCGGTGAGACGTCCCACCTCCATCCGCAGCATTGTGTCGAGCCGCGCCGCATAAGCCTTGGCCTGGATCAGCGTGGCGGGATCGGGCGGCACCGTCGCGCTGTCGATCAGGCGGGGCGCCGGGGTCCAGCTCACTTGCGGCTTACCGTCCGGCCCGGTCCTGCGTTCCACCGTCAAATCCAAAGCCAGTACCCAAGCCGCCTGCGGCCCGACGGTGGCGGACAGGAAACGCCCGTCGTAATCGACGGCGAAGGGGTGGTTGCGGTCCTGGTACAGCACGATGTCGGCGGGGCGGGCGGCCAGCACGCTGCGGTGGGTGTCACCGGCATAGCCGGTCATCGCCACCACCAGATCGACGCCGTCGGCCCTCAATGCCGCAGACTTGGCCGTCAGCGCCGGAACCGGGTCGCGGAACTCCGTCCGCTGGGCGCGGGTGGTCTCCCGCGTCAGCACCGGCGTCGCCGCCATCACGCCGATGCGCAAGGGGCCGGCGCTCAGCACCACCGCGTCCTCCAGCCCGTCCGGCGTGCGGCCGGTGGCGCGATCCACCGTGTTGGTGGTGACGATGGGAAAGCCGGCCTCGAAGGCGCGGGCGCTCAGCCGGTCGTCGCCATGGTGGAATTCGCGGTTCAGCGCGGCCATCGCGTCGACGGTCATGCCGTTCAGCAGGTCGATGATGTGCGCGCCCTGGTCGTAGAAGGCGAGCACCGATGGCGCCAGAGTCTGGCCGCCATGCAGGACCAGCAGATTGGGATGGGCGGCCCGTTCCTGGCGGATCGTCCCGGCCAGCCGGGCCATGCCGCCGCGCCCGGCCGTCTCGTCCAGATCGGTGGTGCCCTGGGTGTAGAGGATCGTCAGTTGGACCGGTCCGGTATCCGTCGCGGCCTTTCCATCCCGGGCCACGACCGCGGCGTCAGGCTGCTGCGCCTGCGCCGGCAGGATCGCCGCAGGCAGGCCAAGACCAAGGCCGAGCGCCAGCGATGCGGCCAGGGACGACAATGTCCTGCCGAACCGGGTCCGCATCCCGCCGGCAGCGCCGTTGAATATACCGATAGTGTCCATAGCCCGGCGTCACCTCTGCCCCCGCGCCGGATTATGCTCATTTCCACGTCACTGTTGAAGCAAAGCCACGTTACGGGATTGTCATATTGGTGACACACGGCGAGGAAGAGCCCGTTTTACCCGTTCGTAGACACCGAGAATCCTCAGTATTTCGATCAACTTCATCCTCACCGGCGCCGGAACTGCGGCAAAACGCGGCGCCAGACCGGCCCGCCGGGTTTTTGCCAGCGCCGCCCGGCGGGCATAGGCGACGCGGTGCAGGGTGACCCGCCGGCTGGCGGTGTCGAAGCAGGCGAAGCAGGCACGGCTATCGACGCCGCGCGGCTCCCCCACCGTGCCGGGGTTCAGCAGATACAGCCCGTCGGCCCGCAACTGCGCCCCGCCGTCGAGCGGCACCGCCTGCACCGCCCCGTCCCGCCATTCCCACAGCCCCGCCCGGTGGGTGTGGCCGAAGGCGCAGACCCGCGCACCGGAGGGATGCCCGAGAAGCGCCTGCAGGCTCAAGCGGCGTTTGCCGTCATCGTCCAGCCGCACCAGTTCCTTGCCCACCTCCGGATGCAGGGCGCCATGAACGGCGACCAGGGCTCTGTCAACCACGGCCGTCAGCGGCAGGGCGGACAGGAAGGCACGGCTCTCCTCGTCCAGCCGCGCCTTCGTCCAGGCGACGGCGCGCGCCGCCGGTCCGCTGAACCCCTCGGTCCCGATGGCGCCGGTCACCGCCCGGTCGTGATTGCCGGCGATGCAGACGGCGCCGGCCTGCCGCAGCAGGGCGATACAGGCGGCGGCATCGGTGTTGTAGCCGACGATGTCGCCCATGCAGACGACGCGCTCCGCCCCCTCCGCCCGGATGACGTCGAGCGTCGCCTGCAACGCCTCCAGATTGGCGTGAATGTCGGAGATCAGGGCGATCTTCATGGCTTCGCCAACCGCGCCGGACCGGCGACGCCGGGAATGCGCGCCAGCAGCCGGTCCAGCTTCGGCCGCAGGAAGGGCATCGGGTCGTCCGGCGTGATCGCCTTCGCCTCGCAACGCGCGACCCAGGCCAGCCAGCGCGCTGTCGGCACGCCGCCGTCCCGCGCCGCCAGCCGGTCCTTGCTGATGTGGCACCAGCAGGCGCCCGGCCGGGCCTTGGCCGGGGCAGGACGGGGGCCTGGACGGGGTCGGCCGGTCAGGTCGGCCTGCACCATCGCCGGCAGGTTCACCCCGGCGACCGCACCCAGGTGGTGCCAGAGGTTGAAGCGCGGATTGATCTCCAGCAGGTGCAGGCGGCCGTCGGGATCGCGCTTGAAATCAAATTTGGCGACGCCCTTCAGGCCGATGCGCGCCGCGATGTCCTGCCCCAGCGCCGCCACGTCGGCTCCCTCGCCGTCGATGTCGGTGATGGTCAGCGCCGTGCTGTGGCCGTAATCGACCGGATATGTGCGGATCTTGCGGCCGGTGAACTCGCCGGCCACGGCGCCGCCGGCGTCGATATAGACATGATGGCTTTCGATCCGGGTCTCCGGCCCGGGGATCAGCTCCTGCGCCAGCAGATCGATGCCGACCGGGATCAGCCGCGGCCACAGGGCGCGAAGTTCCTCCGGCCCGTCCAGGCGGATCGCCTTGCCCAACCCCTCGATCTCGTCCCAGGGCGGACGGCGGGTCAGCGGCTTGACGATCACGGGATAGCGCAGGTCCAGATCCGGCGCCTCGCTGCCGGGCAGGGGGCTCAGGCGCCGGGTGCGGGGAACCGGCAGGTCCAATCGCTCCGCCAGCGCCTGGAACCGGCCCTTGTCGACCAGCGCCTCCACCAGATCGGCCTCGGCCAGGGCAAAGCGGAAGACGGCAGCCAGCCGGTCGCGGTGGCGCGACACCATCAGAAGCTGCGCGTCCTCCTCCATATAGAGCACCGGCTTTTCGGTCTGCGCGGCACCGAAACGCAGCAGCCGGTCGACCAGCACGTCGTCGTTGCCGCCCTCCCACGGGATCAGCCGCTCGGTGAAGCGGGAGTGGGCGGTCGCCCCGCCCGGCCGTCCGACCACGGCACAGCGGATGCCGGCCAGCCCCAGCGGGCGCACCAGATCCATGTCGCCCAACACGCAGGCCAGCGGCCCGGCTTTCGGTTCCGTTGCCATGGCGAATGCTCTCCCTTCTCAGATGCCTTTTGCCGGCGCGATCCAGCCGCGCAACGAGCGTTTGACGGCGTCGATCGTCACCCCGCGCGCCCGGCGGCAATGCGCCTCCATCCGCCGGCTCAACCGGTCGGGGCCGAGCGTCAACCAGTTCATCGGCTGTTCGGCATTGGAGAGCAGCGGCTTGTGCCCGGCCGGTGTCGACATGAAGTCGTAGCAATCCTCGCCGCGGGCGAGCGCATCCTCGATGGCCAGCACATGGCTCAGCAGTCCCGGCTTCAGCCGGTTGTCCGCCTCGAAGGCGAAACCGCCCTGATAATTCAGGACGCGGTTGCGATGGACGAAGTTGTAGAGATAACCGATAGGCCGCCCGCCGGCGCTGATCCGGCTCAGCCGCACCGCACCGCGCGGCATCCCCTCGGCGATCAGCCTTTCGTGAAAGGGGCGGAAGGCCGGATTGGCGAAGGCGCCCGCCTGTCCACGCGCCTGCCAGCCGGCCTGATGCAGGACCTCCATCCCGGCGAAATACTCCATCGCCTCGTCCACCGACGCAGCGACGCGGTGTTCCAGCGCGCCACGGGCGCGGTAAAGCCGCTCCGTCCGGTTCACCGCCGCCCGCGTGTTGCGGCCGAGGCCGCCGCGGAAATCGCCGCCGCCGGCCCGAACCGTGCCGAAATCGACCCACTGCGCCGAATCCGCGATGCGCAATTGCAGCGTATGACCGGTTCGCGCCGCCACCCGCCGGGCAGCCCGCTCCGCCGCCAGGGTCAGCCCTCCCAGCACCAGCTCGTCGTTGGCGGCCAGCCGCTCGTCCAGCCAGTGCAGCATGGCGTCCGTCACCTCGTCGGCGACCCGGCGGTCGGCAAGGATGCCGTTATACTCCATGAACAGGCGATCATAGCTGCGGTCGCCGGTCTCGTGCAGCATCCAGCAGCGGCTGGGCAGCAGCCCGAACCGTCGCCGCACCCGCGGGCAGAGCACGGCCAGACCGACCGCTTCATCGCCCCGCAAGGCCACCAGCAAATGCGGCTCGATGCCATCCGGCATCTGCGCCAGCCAGGAGCCGATCCAGGTCCAGGAGAGAAAGAAGGAGGAGTCGGCGCGGCTTTCCAGCTCCGTCCATGCCTGCGCCAGTTGCGGCATGGAGGGCAGGGGGTACAGGGCGATCCGTATCTCGGTAGATGTGACGGGACCGGTCGCCGTTTCGATGGCGGGACCGTCGGAGGTCGGGCGGGCGGAGTCGGGGCTGGGCCAGATGCTCATCGGCGCGGCGTCTCCGGAAGATATTCTCTACCGAAAACAACACGCTGGATCCGGGAACGGTCCCGTCTACGCCGGGGAGCCCCAAAAGTCTGTGCGACGCAAAAGGATGAGGCGAAAGAAGCGGTTTCTATACCGATACGCCGGCCCGGCGATCGATGCCGGGCCGGCTGTCAGGGACCTCAGCGCTTGACCGTGTCGGCGGACTGGCCGAAGAGGATCTTCTTGCTTTCCTCGTTCACCGTGGGCGTGCGGTTGGGGTTGACGGCCTGCCCCTTCTCATAGGCGCGCACCACCGCCGGCCGCTCCTTGATCGCGTTGAACCAGCGCTTCAGGTTGGGGAAGTTGTCCAGATCCTGCTGCTGGCGTTCATGCGGGACGATCCAGGGATAGCTCGCCATATCGGCGATGGACAGCTCGGCCCCGCCCAGGAACTCGTTGTCGGCAAGGCGCTTGTCCATAACGCCGTAGAGGCGACCCGTTTCCTTGACGTAGCGTTCCATGGCGTAGGGGATGCGTTCCGGCGCGTACTGCACGAAATGGTGGTTCTGGCCCGCCATCGGGCCGAGGCCGCCGACCTGCCAGAACAGCCATTCGAGAACCGTCTTGCGGCCACGCACGTCGCTGGGCAGGAATTTGCCGGTCTTCTCGGCCAGATAGACCAGGATGGCGCCGGATTCGAAGACGCTGATCGGCTCGCCGCCATCGGCCGGGGCGTTGTCGATGATCGCCGGCATGCGGTTGTTCGGCGAGAAGGCGAGGAATTCCGGCTTGAACTGGTCGCCGGTGGAGATGTTCACCGGCTTGAACTGGTAGTCCAGCCCGGCCTCCTCGAGAAAGATCGTGATCTTGTGGCCGTTCGGCGTCGGCCAGAAATACAGGTCGATCATCCCAAACCCTCCGGTCATTTGTCGGCCCGTGATGCCGGGCCGCTGATTTCCGAAAAGGTTAACCGCTTCGCTCCTGCTGGCAAGCCCGCACGCACGCGCGGCAGACCCTCGATCCGCCGCGTTAATTCCGTACATCGGAATACAATTTCATTTTGTTGACAGCCTCCACCTCATCTGTCAGCGTGGCCAACGAACAGATGAGGCGGCGCCCCTCAATCCATGATTTTTCCCTGAAATCATTCTCCCCGGACGGAGAGCACGCATGGCCTTGGACAAGGACGTTTTGGATCAACTGCTGGACACGCTGGGGCGCTTCGTCCGCGAAAAGCTGGTCCCGCTTGAGCATAAGGTGGCGGAGGACGATGCCATCCCGCCCGAGGTGATCGCCGCGATGCGCGAGATGGGCCTGTTCGGCCTGTCGATCCCGGAGGAATATGGCGGGCTCGGCCTGTCGATGTCGGACGAGGTGCAGGTCGCCTTCCAGCTGGGCCAGACCTCGCCGGCCTTCCGCTCGCTGATCGGCACCAACAACGGCATCGGCTCGCAGGGCATCGTCATCGACGGGACGGAGGAGCAGAAGCAGAACTATCTGCCGCGTCTGGCCGCCGGCGAGATCGTCGGCGCCTTCGCCCTGACCGAACCGGAATCGGGGTCCGACGCCGGCTCGCTCCGCACCACCGCGCGGCGTGATGGCGACCATTTCATCCTGAACGGCACCAAGCGCTACATCACCAACGCGCCGCAGGCCGGCCTCTTCACCGTCTTCGCCCGCACCGATCTGGACAGCCGGGACGCCCGCGGCGTGTCGGCCTTCCTGGTGGAGGCCGGGACGCCCGGCCTGTCGCTCGGCCCCATCGACAAGAAGATGGGCCAGAAGGGCGCCCACACCTGCGACGTGATCTTCGAGGACTGCCGCGTTCCGGCCAGCGCCATCCTGGGCGGCAAGGAAGGGCAGGGCTTCAAGACGGCGATGAAGGTGCTGGACCGTGGCCGCCTGCACATCGGCGCCGTCTGCGTCGGTCTTGCCGAGCGGCTGATCCGCGACAGCCTGTCCTACGCCATGGAACGCAAGCAGTTCGGCCAGCCGCTCGCCGAATTCCAGCTGATCCAGGCGATGCTGGCCGACAGCCGGGCGGAAGCCTACGCCGCCCGCTGCATGGTGGTGGAGACCGCGCGACGCCGCGACGCCGGGCAGAACGTCAACACCGACGCCGCCTGCTGCAAGATGTTCTCGACCGAGATGGTCGGCCGCGTCGCCGACCGCGCGGTGCAGATTCATGGCGGCGCCGGCTACATCGCCGATTACGGGATCGAGCGCTTCTATCGCGACGTCCGCCTGTTCCGCATCTATGAGGGCACCACCCAGATCCAGCAGCTCGTCATCGCCCGCAACATGATCCGGGAGGCGGCATGACTGTGGGGCGGCCGGTTCCCGATTTCGCCGCGATGGTGGCGGCGCTGCCGCCGCGCATCAGCCACGCCGCGCTCGCCTGGGCGGAACGGACGCCGGACGCCCCCGCCCTATTCGACGGGACGCAGGAATGGAGCTACCGCCGCCTTGCCCAGGCGGTCGGCAGCGCCGCCGCGCATCTTCGGCGGCTGGGGGTGGTCGGCGGCGACCGGGTGATGATCGTCTGCGAGAACGGCCTCGCGGCGGTCACCCTGATCCTGGCGGCGAGCGAGTGCGACGCCTGGCCGGTCATCGTCAACGCCCGCCTGTCGGACCGCGAGATCGACACCATCCGCGACCACTGCCGGCCGCGCCGCATCTTCTATACCGATACGGTATCCCCCGACGCCGCCGCCCACGCCGCCCGCCACGGTGCCGAACCTCTCGGCGACCCCGATCTGCCGCCGATGGCGGTCGGCCCGCTGCTGGACGCCGATCCGGAGCCGGTCCATGCCGGCAACCAGCGGCAGGTCGGCGCCTTGATCTACACCTCCGGCACCACCGGCAAGCCCAAGGGCGTGATGCTGTCCCACCGCGGCCTGCTGTTCGTCGCCTCGGTGTCGGGCTGGATGCGCGGGCTCGGTCCCAGCGACCGCACCTATGGCGTGCTGCCGGTCAGCCATGTCTTCGGCCTCGCCTCCACCTGCCTCGGCACGCTCTATGCCGGCGGCTGCCTGCACACGGTCCCCCGCTTCGCCCCCGCAGCCGTGTGGCAGGCGTTGGAACAGGATGGCGTGACCGTGTTCCAGGGTGTTCCAGCCATGTATGCCAAGCTGGTGGAGCACGCGACCGTCACCGGCCGTACTCTGTCGGCGCCCGCTTTGCGCTACCTGTCCTCGGGCGGCTCGGTGCTGGACCTCGATCTCAAGCAGGCGGTGGAGCGGGTCTTCGGCCTGCCGCTGCACAACGGCTACGGCCTGACCGAATGCTCGCCGACGGTGACGCAGACCCGGCTGGACGCGCCGCGCAGCGACACCTCCATCGGCCCGGCCCTGCCGCTGGTTGAGATGCGCTTCGTCGACCATGTCACCGGCCAGGACGTGGCCGACGGCGAACCGGGAGAACTGTGGGTCCGTGCCCCCAACGTGATGCTCGGCTATTACCGCGAGCCGGCGCTGACGTCCCAGGCCATCACCGACGACGGCTGGCTGAAGACCGGCGACGTCGCGCGGCTGGAGCCGGACGGCTGCGTCGCCGTGGTCGGCCGCATCCGCGAGATCGTCATCCGTTCCGGCTTCAACGTCTATCCGGAGGAGGTGGAGGGCGTGCTGACCAGCCACCCGGCGGTGACTCTGGCCGCCGTCGTCGGCCATGCCGTCGCCGGCAACGAGGAGGTGGTCGCCTTCGTCCAGTTCGTCCCCGGCCGCAGTGCCTCGGAAGACGAGTTGAAGGCCTGGGCAGCCGAACGGCTCGCCCCCTACAAGCGCCCGTCGCGCATCGTCGCCATGGACGCCCTGCCGGCCAGCCCGACCGGCAAGCTGCTGAAAAGCGGCCTCCGCGCCCTGGCCGCCGAGGTGATGGCCGCCTGACCCAATTAACAAAGCCTCGAACAACAAAGCCCATGGGAGGGAACGAAAGCATGACCCGGACGATCGCCAATCTCGTAACCGTATCCGCACTGGCCCTGTCGGTGGCGCTGGGCGCCGGGGCGGCGCAGGCCAAGGAGTTCCTGCTGGGCTCCGAACTGCCGCTGACCGGCAGCCTCGCCCGCGTCGGCCAGGGCATGCATGAAGGCATTGCCGTCGCCATCGACATGGCCAACAAGAGCTATGCCGGCAAGCACAGCTTCAAGGTCGAGACCATCGACGACGAGACCTCCCCCGCCAAGGCGGTCGCGGCGGTGGAGAAGCTGGCGGGCGAAGGGGTGGTGGCGATCACCGGCGGCTACGGCTCCAACATCATCGGCCCGGCGTCGGAAGCGGCGCAGAAGGCCGGGCTGGTCTACATCACCTCCGGCGGCGTCTCGCCGGAACTGACCCAGCGCGGCTATCCCACCTTCTTCCGCATCAACAACACCGACGGCTATGCGCTGGCCATGATCGGCCTGCTGCAGGACATGGGCGCCAAGAAGGTCTCCATCGTCTATCTGAACAAGGACGCGACCAGCAGCCTCGCCAAGCAGGTGAACACCGCGCTGACCGCCAAGGGCGTGACGGTGGGCATGCACGAGTTCGACGGCTCCACCAGCGATTTCAAGCCGCTGATGAACAAGGTGAAGCTGCAGGACCGCCCCGACGTCATCGCCATGGTCGGCTACGAGAACGACTATGTCGGAATCCTGCGGGCATCCAAGGTGCTGAAGCCGCAGGTCAAGGCGGTGGTCGGTGTCTGGTCGCTCGCCACCGCGCAGATGGCCAAGGAATTCCCCGACCTGATGGAGAATGTCTACGGCACCTCCATGCTGCCTTATCCGGTGGAATTCACCCAGCCGGAGGCGGTGGAGTTCGCCGCGACCTACAAGAAGCTGTTCAACAAGGACCCCGACTATCTGGGCCAGTTCGGCTACGTCCAGACCCGCCTGCTGATCGACGCCGTCGTCCGCGCCGACGAGGCCGGAACGCTGGGCAAGGGCGGCCTCCCGGAAGAACTGCGCAAGACGGACGCCAACACCCTGATCGGCCGCGTCACCTTCGACAAGAACGGCGACAACCTGAACTTCACCCACCGCATGGGACAGCACCAGGGCGGCAAGGTGGTCCTGGTCTGGCCGAAGGACGCCGCCAACGGAAAGATGAACTTCCCGGCGGTGCCGTGGTGAGCAATTAGTCCCTCTCCCGCCCCGGGAGAGGGAAGGGGCCTGCCGCGAAGCGGCGGGAAGGGTGAGGGGTGATCCAAGGAACCATGCGGTTCGGGATTCTTGGCCGCCCCCTCACCCTCCCCACTTCGTGGGTCCCCTCCCTCTCCCGGGACGGGAGAGGGCGCTTTAAAGCATCGCCACCCCCAACAGGGCGCAATCCATGCTTGAACTGACGCTCCAGGCACTGTTCTCGGGCCTGCTCGCCGGCGGCTACTACGCGACCGTGGCGGTCGGTCTGGCTCTGGTGTTCGGCACCATGCGGGTCATCAACCTCGCCCATGGCGAGCTGGTGCTGCTGGCCGCCTATGTCGCCTACGCGGCGGAAACCAACTATGGCGTCAACCCGGTGATGGCGATCCCGGTGGCGCTGGTGATCGTCGGGACGGCGTCTGCCATCGTCTATGCGCTGCTCAGCCGCATCCACCAGGACCGCGAGATCAACTCGCTGATCCTCACCTTCGGGCTGGGGATCATCCTGACCAACGCCATCCTGTCGATCTGGGCGGCCGACATCCATTCGACCTCCGACCCCTGGTTCCAGGATTCGATGGTGATCGCCGACACGCTGTTCGCGATGAACGCGGAGGTCGCGGCCTTCGTCGGCGGGCTGGTGCTGATGGCCGGCGTCTGGTGGTGGCTGAACCATTCCTGGCAGGGCCGGGCGGTGCGGGCGCTGTCGTCGAACCGGGCGGCGGCGACCTTGATGGGCGTCAACCCGCGCAAGATCGAGATCCTGTCCTTCCTGATCGCCGCTCTGCTCGCCACCTTCGCCGGCTTCGCCATCTACACCGGCAAGACCGTCTTCCCGGCCTTGGGCCATGTGCTGACGGTCAAGGCCTTCATCATCACCGTGCTGGCCGGGATGGGGTCGATCCCCGGCGTGCTGATCGGCGCCATCATGATCGGCGTCATCGAATCGCTGACGGTCACCTATCTGTCGGCCTCGCTGCAGGAGTTGGCGGGAATGATCCTGTTCCTGGTCGTGCTGTTCGTCTCGCCCTCGGGCCTGTTCGGCGGCGGGAGGGCACTGGCGCGATGAGGAATTCCCTGATGAACCGACTGTTCCTGATTGCGGCCCTTGCCGTCGCCTATGTCGGCGTGCCGCTGCTGTTCGGCGGCAACGCCTATGTGCTGGGGCTGATCGTCGCGGCGCTGACCATCGCCGGGGTGGCGGTGGCCTGGGCGCTGCTGGGCAATCTCGGCGGCATGGTCAGCTTCGGGCACGCCGCCTTCTTCGGCGTCGGCTCCTACACCTCCGCCGTGCTGGCGATGAAGCTGGGGGTGCCGGTCGTAGCATCCATGCTGCTGGGCGGGGTGGGGGCGGCGGTGTCCTCCATCGCCATGCTGCCGGCGCTGCGGCTGCGCGGACCCTATTTCGCCCTCGCCATCCTCGCCTACGCCCACATCTTCCAGATCCTGGCGACCGAGATGACCGCGGTCACCGGCGGGGCCGGCGGACTGCTGTCGATCCCGCGCTTTCCCAGCATTCTGGGCTTCGATTTCGGCGAGAAGCTGGGCGGTTACCTCATCATTCTGACCATCGTGGTGCTGGCGGTGCTCGCCTATGACGCCGTCCGGCGCAGCACCTGGGGCCTTGCGCTGAAGGCGATGCACGACACCGAGGTGGCGACCCGCGTCGTCGGCGTGCCCAGCACGCATCTTAAGGCGGCGATGCTGGTGCTATCGGCCTTCATCACCGGGGTGGTCGGCGCCTTCAACGCCCATTTCATCAGCTTCCTCGACCCCGATTACGCCTTTTCCAGCGGCTGGACCGTCCTGCCCATCGCAGCAGCCATCTTCGGCGGCTACCGCACGGTGTGGGGCCCGGTGGTCGGGGCGCTGGCGATTTATCTGTTGGACCAGCTGCTGTTCAAGCCGATCCTGCCGCACGGACACCAGATGATCCTGGGCGTGCTGCTCTGCGCCATGATCCTGTTCAGCCCCGGCGGTTTGATGCCGGCCTTGCGCCGCCGCACCGTGAAGGAGAGCCGCCATGCTCACGCTTGAAGGCGTCCAGGTCAATTTCGGCGGCGTCCAGGCGCTAAAGAGCGCCAGCTTCTCCGTCGCGGAGGGCGAAAGCATCGGTCTGGTCGGCCCGAACGGCGCCGGCAAGACGACGCTGTTCAACGTCATCTCCGGCGTGGTGCGGCCGACCGCCGGCCGGCTCGACTTCCGCGGCACCTCGCTGCTGAAGCTGCCGGAATGGAAGCGGGCGCGGCTCGGCATCGGCCGCAGCTTCCAGATACCGCGCCCCTTCGGTCATTGCACGGTGCGGGAGAACCTGCAGGTCGCCCAGCGCTTCGGTGCCGGGAAGAAGGACCCCAAGCGGATCGACGAGATCCTCGACATCCTGAACCTGCGCGACAAGGCCGACCGCGACTCCACCACCGAACTGGCGCTGACCGAGCACAAGGCGCTGGAGGTCGGCAAGGCTCTGGCGACCGAGCCCAGCCTGCTCCTGCTGGACGAGGTGCTGGCCGGGCTGGAGACCAGCAGCAAGCGCGCCTTCATGGAACGGCTGGCGGCGGTGCGCGACCGCTACCGCCTCGCGATGGTCATCATCGAGCATGACATCGCCACCATCGCCGCGCTTTGTCCGCGGGTGCTGGTGCTGAATTTCGGCCAGATCATCGCCGACGGCTCCCCCGACGCGGTGTTCCGCGACCCGGAGGTGATCCGCAGCTACACCGGCGAAACCACACTTGCGGAGGCGTCATGACCAACGCGCTCGACATCCTGACGCTCCGGGCCGGCTATGGCGCGATCAATGTGCTGTGGGACGTCTCGCTGTCGGTGGAGACCGGCAAGACCACGGTGATCGTCGGCCCGAACGGCGCCGGCAAGACCACGCTGCTGCGCGCCATCATGGGGCTGGTTCCCGCGACATCGGGTGACATCCGCGTCGATGGGCAGAGCCGCAAGGCGGTGAAGACCTGGGACCGGGTCGCCGATGGGGTGGTGATGATTCCGGAAGGCCGGATGATCTTCCCCGACATGACGGTGGAGGACAACCTGATGATGGGCGCCTTCCCGCGCGGCTGCCGCAAGGACTGGAGGCGCAACAAGGCGATGGTCATGGACATGTTCCCCCGGCTGGCGGAACGGCGCGGCCAGATCGCCGGCACCCTGTCGGGCGGGGAGGCGCAAATGCTCGCCATCGGCCGCGGCCTGATGGAGCAGCCGCGCGTCTGCCTGATCGACGAACCGTCGCTCGGCCTCGCTCCCGTGGTGGTGGACGAGATCTTCCGCATCCTGGCCCGCCTGCGGGCGGAGGGGCTGACCATCCTGCTGGTGGAGCAGAACACCAGCCGTGCGCTGAAGATCGCCGACCACGTCTATCTGATGCAATCCGGCAAGGTGGTGCTGTCGGAGCGCGGCGACCGGGTGGACCTGGAGCGCCTGCACGCGCTTTACTTCGCACACGAAACAGCCGCGTGATGGGACAGGGTATGGACGATCTGCTGAACGGGGAGCCGGAATCCGGTTTCCAGCGCCTGCTGGGCTATGCCCTGAGTCGCTGGGAGGAGGGGGCGGCGGAACTCACCATGGCCATAGACGAGCGCCACCTGAACCGGGCCGGCGTCGTGCATGGCGGGGTCATGACGACGCTTCTGGACACGGTTTCCGGATTTTCGGCAACTTACTGTCCCTTCCCCAACCGGGTGCGGCGGGTGGTGACGCTGTCCTTGTCAACCAGCTTCCTGGGGCAGGCACGCACCGGTACGCTGGTCGCCACCGGCCGGCTGCGTGGCGGCGGGCGCAAGATCGTCGGGGTGGCGGCGGAACTCCGCCATGGCGACACCGGCGCCCTGATCGCCACGTCGGAAGGCATGTTCAAATACCGGCCGGGCAGCGAGAACCGGGAGGGAACCGAGCTATGAGCGGACAATTGACCGTCGCGCGCCAGGGCCGCGTGATGGTGCTGACGATGGACGACGCGGCCACCAGGAACGCGCTGGGGCCGGAGATGATGGCCGCCGCCCGCGACGCGCTGACCCAGGCCGCCGAGGATCCGGGGGTGGGCGCCATTGTCCTGACCGGGGCCAATGGCAGCTTCTGCTCCGGCGGCAATCTTGGCCGGCTGCTCGGCAACGCCAAGGCCGATCCGGAGGTGACCCGCGCCAGCCTTGAACGCTTCCATGGCTGGACCCGCGCCATGCGCGCCTGCCCAAAGCCGGTGATTGCCGCCGTTGAAGGGGCCGCCGCCGGAGCCGGCTTCTCGGTGGCGCTCGGCTGCGACCTGATCGTCGCGGCCGAGGATGCGGTGTTCACGCTTGCCTATGTGAAGGTCGGGCTGAATCCGGACGGCGGCGCGTCGGCCTTCCTCGCCCGTGCGGCAACGCCGCAGCTCGCCGCCGAGATCATGTTCGAGGGCGGCAAGATCGGCGCGGCACGGCTGGCCCAGCTTGCTATCGTCAACCGGGTGGTGGCTCCGGGTACCGCACTGGCCGAAGCGCTGGCCTGGGCGGAGCGGCTGGCCGAGGGGCCGACGCTCGCCATCGGCCGGGCCAAGCGGCTGATCGAAAGCGGATTCGGGACGCCCGACGATCAACTCGACCGCGAGGCCGCCTTCTTCGTTGAGGCCCTGCATGGGGCGGAGGCGGCGGAGGGCATCACCGCCTTCTTCGAGAAGCGTGCGCCACGCTACCCCCGAGGCTAAGCCTATCGTCAGGCCAGCAACGACAGGGTAGGGTCAGGCGGGGTGGGGGCGGCGTTTTCCAGGGTGCGGGCGACGTCGGACGGCGCGTCAGGCAGCCGCAGCGGCTCCCCCCGGCCGGCAAAATGGAGTTCGGTGCCGCCATCCGCGCTCGCCCGCAGATATGCGACCGCGAATGGATTCACCAGAACGGAGTCCCCAGTCGTATCGGTCAATTCAACGAAAGTCATTGCATTTTTCCTCTCTCGCGTCCGGGTAAAACGCGCTGCAATGGTGTATGTTTCCAACCCGGACGTTCAGTGAGGCGGCATACCCGCAAGGGAGTACCCCTTAGACCTCTTGAACGGAGCGGAACCGCGACAAACATGGGCGGTTCAGTTGATCGAAGCCAAACCCGCTTCGAAAACCGGACGGGACGGGCTATAAGCCCGCACCGTCAATCAAGGGAGCATGCCGTCTTGAAGTTGCTTGTCGTCGAGGACGATCCGCTGATCGGTCCGGCCGTGAAGGCCGTTCTGGAGAATGCGGGCTACACCGTGGTTGGACCGCTGCGCGATGCCGTGAAGGCCGCGCGGGTCGGTGCCCGCGAATGTCCCGACCTGGCGCTGGTCGACGTCAATCTCGCCGGTGGGGAGAACGGTCTGGTGCTCGCCCGCCGGCTGTGGGAGGAAAACGGCGTTCCGTCGTTGCTGATGACCGGTTTCGACCACCATGCGGCCGAAGCCCGCGAATTCGCCATGGGCCTGCTGCGCAAGCCGGTGATGCCGGACGCGCTGGTGCAGGCCGTCGGCGCGGCGGGTGAAATCCTGGGTGGCATGCGGCCGTCTTCCACGCCGGCAGCGCTGGAAATCTTCCACGGCTCCGTCGCCACCACCGCCAGCCTGAGCGCCACCAACTTGCCCAAGGCACGCACGGCCTGACCGCCCCCCCTGGCGCATCGTCCCTTGAGAACGCCCGCCCTTCGGCGGGCGTTCTCTTTTTTGCGCAGCGCGCGATGCCTGCGGTCCGGTGTGGCATCGTCGGGGCATCGCAGGCCGCGGAAGATAACGGAGCAACCATTGCGGACCGCCGCTGTTGGTGGGCTGGAAAGCGGGGACGGACCCGGCCCCGCGCAAGATTTCGATGCTCCCCGGACCACGGCAGCCCGGCCGCCGACAGACCGGTGTCGACGGGCATGCACAGCGAAAGGAATCGTCATGAAGAGCCTGATGATCGGCACCGCCGCCGCTCTCGCCCTGATGGCCGCCCCGGCCTTCGCCGACAGCAGCGGTTCCATCTCCGGCAGCCCCGCCGCGACCAGCGCCGGTCCGAGCACCAACGCCAACCAGACCAACCCGCCCTGCACCTCCAACAACCAGCTGGGTTGCGGCAGCATGGGCGGCGTCGACAGCAACAGCGGCGCGACCAGCGGGTCATCCACCAGCGGGTCATCCACGGGCAGCGGGTCGATGACCGGTTCGGGCTCATCCAACTCGACCAGCGGCACGGGCGGTAACAGCCTGGGCAACAGCGGCTCCATGGGCACCGGCTCGGACGGCCCGGTCGGCACTCAGCAGCCGC
Organism: Azospirillum sp. TSH20; assembly: GCF_003115935.1. Taxonomy (NCBI): domain Bacteria; kingdom Pseudomonadati; phylum Pseudomonadota; class Alphaproteobacteria; order Rhodospirillales; family Azospirillaceae; genus Azospirillum; species Azospirillum sp. TSH20. The sequence continues at coordinate 77,778 of NZ_LGQU01000136.1, read as the reverse complement.
AAGGCTCGATGGGCGGCTCGACGGGCGGTTCCACCTCGGGCGCCGGCGGCACAACCCGCTGACCTTCGCTATCCCGGTAAGGGAAAAAGGCGCGCAATCACTCGCGCGCCCTTTCCTCTCAGGACCAGCGTCAGCTTTCCTGTGACAGCAGGGCCACCGGCAGATCGGCGAACAGCGTCGCCGCCATCATGGCGTCGCCGCCTTCCACCTCCGCTCCGGTCAGCCGGCTGCGCCAGCGGGCGCCGCGCGGCAGCGGGATGGCGGTGTTTCCCCAGTCCGGGTTTTCGCCCAACTGTCCGACCAGCCGCGGCACCGCCACCAGAACCGTGTCGTCACCATTGCGCCGGGCATAGGCCACCACATGGTCGGCGCGGTCGCCGGTCGCCTCCAGCGGCAGATACTCGCCGGCACTGAAGACCTCCGGCATCTCCGCCCGGACCTGCAGGGCCTGCCGGGTCACCGCCAGCTTCACCGCACCGTCGGTCCAGCGCTCCAGCAACCCGGGCACGGCGCCGCGCTCCACCGCCTCCTCGACCTCGTCCAACAGCTTGCGGCGGGCGTCATAGTCCACCGGCAACCGGTTGTCCGGATCGACGAGGCTGAGGTTCCACAGCTCGCAACCCTGGTAGATGTCGGGCACGCCGGGGCTGGTCAGCTTCAGCAGGGCCTGGGACAGCCCATTGACCATACCGATGCGCGCCAGCGCCGCCTGGAAGGGCAGGAAGGCCTCCAGGAAGGCGTTGCGGCGGGTCACGTCCAGCGCGTCGTGGATGAAGCTGACGACCGCCCCCTCATAAGCCTCGTTCGGCGCCGCCCAGGTCGAATGCAGCTTGGCCTCGCGCATCGACTTGGTCATGGCGCCGACGATGCGCTCTGCGAAGGCGGTCATCGCAGGCTGGTCGATCTGCTCGACCGAGGCGCCGGTCAGTTCCGCCGGCCAGGCACCGAGAAGCAGTTGGTAGAACAGGTACTCGTCGTTGCGGTCGGGCGGGGCGGTGCCCTCCACATCGCCGCGCCGGGCGCGCAACAGACGGCTCCAAGTCTGGACCTGCCGTTCCCACTCCTCCGGCATCTCAGACAGGGCGTAGAGGCGGGCGCGGGTGTCTTCGCCGCGCTTGGTGTCATGGGTGGTGCTGGCCAGCATGTTGTTCGGCCAGTTGCGGGCGCGGTCCTGGTTGGCGCGGTGGAAGGCGGAAATGCTGACCCCGAAATGGTCGGGATGGCCGCCCACCTCGTTCAGCGCCACCAGCCGGTTGTAGCGGTAGAAGGCGGTGTCCTCCAGCCCCTTGGCCATCACCGGTCCGCTGTACTGCTGGAACCGCATGGCGAAGCGCGTGACCTGCTGATGGCTGTAGCCGCTCTTGGGAGCCGCCACCAGATCGGTGGTCAGCAGCCGCTGCAGGAAATCATAGACCGAGCCGTCCGGCCCCTGTTCCACCCGCCGCGCCTGGGAGATCGCCCAGTCGATGTCGCGGCGGTCGAGGTCGCTCGGCACACTGCCGTCGACATAGGTGCGATAGACGGGGAAGCGGGCGATGGTCTCCTTCAGCGCCTGATGCAGGATGTTGGCGGTGAAGTCGGCGGTGGCGGGGTTGGAGCGGGCGATGCGCGACGCCTTGCGCGACAGCACGTTCAACTCGCTCGCCATCTCGCTTTCCATGATGCGGATCTTGCACTGCCGCACCACGTCCTCGAAATCGTCGCGCCGGCCGATGAAGTCGGCGTAGAGGCGGGTGAAGGCCTCCTCCGCCTTCGGATCGACGAACAGCCCGCCCATCAGGTTGGCGTATTCATAGCCGGTGGTGCCGTCGATCGGCCAATCCTCGCGCAGCCGCTCATGCCGGGCGAGGATCTTCTCCACCACCAGATAGAAGGGCTTGGAGGAGGCCGCGACCAGCCGCTCGCAATAGCCCTTGGGGTCGATCAGCCCGTCGATGTGGTCGATGCGGATGCCGTCGAGCGTGCCGTCCGCCACCATGCCCAGCACCATGCGGTGGGCAACGTCGAACAGCTCCGGCTCGTCCATGCGCAGGCCGGCCAGCTCGTTGATGTTGAAGAAGCGGCGATAGTTGATATCGTCGGCCGCCACCTTGAAATAGGCGACGCGCCAGTTCTGGCCGGCGATCAGCTCATGCAGATGGCCCCAGGTGTCGATCTCCCCCTGGTATCCACGGAAGACCGCAAGCCGCTGGTTGATCGCATCGGCCATGTCGGGCCGGGTGGCCACCAATCCCGCCAGTTCCGCCTTCAGGTCGGAGGCGCGGCGAAGCTGGTGCGGGCGGGCATCCATCAGATGGGTGAAGGCGTCGGCGATCCGCTCCAGATCCGGGTGGTCGCTGCTCAGGATGGTGCCGTAATCCTGCGGCCGCACCGGCAGCTTGTGGCTGCCATAGGCCCAGACGGCGAAGCTGCCGGTCTCCGGATCGAAGCGAAGCTCCAGCCCGCCCGACACCAGCACCGCGCCATACTGGTCGCCCAGGAACGGCACCAGGACCTTGCCCTGCAGATAGCGGTAGTCGGATTCCCATTCGATGTCGAAATACCCGGCATACGGGCTGTCCGGACCCCACTCCAGCACGTTCAACCACCATTCGTTGTCGCTGCCGCCGACACCCATGTGGTTGGGGACGAAATCCAGAATCTGGCCCAGGTTGTTGCGCTTCAGCGCCTCCACCAGATCGCGGAAGTCGTTCTGGTCGCCGACCTCCGGATTCAATTCGTTGTGATTGACGATGTCGTAGCCGTGGGTGCTGCCCGGCCGCGCCTTCATGTAGGGGGAGGCATAGAGATGACTGACGCCCAGACGGGCGATGTAATCGGCGATGGCGGCGGTGCGGTCGAAGCCGAACTCGCCATTCAGTTGGACCCGGTACGTCGCACGAGGGATGGGCTTGCCGGCGGCGGGGGCCATGGGTGTGTGCTCCTCGGAGTAGGGAAGGGCGTTTTTTAGTTAGCGGCGGACGGGGGAAGAGGACGGGCGGGCCGCGGCCAGGATGTCGGCGATCGCCGCCGGCTCCGACGCATCGGCCAGTTCCTCCAGCGTCATCGACAGCTTGCGGCGCCAGTTGGGGTATTGGTCGGTGGTGCCGGGCAGATTGACCTGATCGCGTTCGCGGGTCATGTCGTCCAGCTGCGCCACCGCCAGCGCCGCGTTGGTGCGGGCGAGGAAGGCATGCACCGCATGGTCCAGCACTTCGTCATAAGGACTGTCGGGTCCAAAGCCGGCGGGCAGGGCGATGTCGGCGGCGCGCAGGGCATCGACCAGGGCGTTGCGGTCGGCGGAGCGGCGGGCCTGCTGCTTCTCCGCCTCGTCCGCCGCCGGATAGAGACCCTTATCGGCCTTCAGCACGATGTCGTCGCCCTCCCACCAGCCGCGCAGCGTGGCGAGGTCGTGGCTGCCAACGGTGGCGAGCGCCAGTTCCGGATACTCGTCCGGCCCCTTGAAGGCGCCGTCCTCCGTCCATTCGAAGAAGACGACGCGGTAACTCAGCACCCCGGCCTCGGTCATCCGCTCGCGGAAACCGTCGGGCACGGTGCCCAGATCCTCGCCCACGACGAGGCAGCGGTGCCTCTGGCTCTCCAGCGCCAGGATGCCCAGCAGATCCTCCATCGGATAGGCGACATAGGCGCCCTCACCCGGCGGGCGGCCGTCCGGGATCCAATAGACATGCTGCAACGCCATGGCGTGGTCGATGCGCAGCGCACCGGCATGGCGCATGTTGGCGCGCACCAGATCGATGAAGGGCTGATAGCCGGCCGCGCGCAACGCCTGTGGATGGAAGGGCGGCAGCCCCCAATCCTGGCCGGCCGGGTTGAACAGATCGGGCGGGGCGCCGACATGGGCGGCGCCCACCACCGCCTGCGGCGTCATCCAGGTCTCCGCCCCGCTGGCGTCGGCACCGACCGCAAGGTCGCGGTAGAAGCCGATGGTCATGCCAAGCTCGGTCGCCCGCTCCGCCGCCGCGCGCAGCTGATCGTCGGCCAGCCATTGCAGCCAGGCGAAATAGGCGACGCGATCGGAATGCTCCTTGGCGAACCGCTCCACCGCCGACGCGGTGGCGTCGTGGTACTCCGCCGGCCATCGGTGCCAATCGGCCTTGCCTTCTGCCGCGAAGCGTTCCCGCAATGCCTGGAAGGTGGCGAACCGCTCCAGCCCGATGCCGCTGCCGGTCCAGAAGGCATCGAAGGCGGCGCGGCGTTCCGGCTTGGCCGATGTCTGGAAATCGGCGAAGAGCTTTTCCAGAATCGGCAACTTCAGCTTGGCGACCGCGGTGTAATCGACGTGGGAGGTGGACCGCGCCGCCTCCAACGCCTGCCGGAACTCCGGCGAAGCCGCTTTGCGGCGCATGTCGGCGTCGTCCAGGAATTCCGGTACAGCGGTAACGTCGATGTAGAGCGGGTTCAGGAACAGCCGGCTGGCCGGGGAATAGGGGCTGGCATGGTCCGGATTGTCGAGGAACATGGCGTGCAGCGGGTTCAACCCGATCACCGCCGCACCGCGCGCCGCGGCGATGTCGGCCAGCGTCCGCAAATCGCCGAAATCGCCGATGCCCCAGTCATGGTCGCTGCGCAGGGTGTAAAGCTGCGCCGACAGCCCCCACAGCTTCTCCCCCACCAGCATCGGCGTCGGCAGATGGCAGCGGGCCGGTGCCAGGATCAGGCGGGTTTCCGCCACGCCATGTTCCGTCTCCACCCGCAGCGTGTGGTAGCCGGCCTTGTCCAGTTTGCCCAGCGGCAGGCGCCGCTCGGCATAGGTCACGTCGCCGGCGGTGATGCAGCGGCAACGCGGCAGGCTGCCGAAGCCGACCACGCCGCTCTGCGTCGCCCCACTTTCCAGCGTCAGGGTATAACGCAGAGTCCGGGTGCCGTGGGGCAGGGTGACCGGCACGGTGACCGCCGCCCCGGCGCGGCGGACCACCGCCGGGGGCAGGGCGCGGCCATACTCCTCCTCGTCCAGCCGGTCGAGATGGGCCAGCGCGGCGGCCTCGTCCCCCGCCTCCACCCCCATCGCCGATAACAGGGCGCGGATGGTCTCCTCGCTGGCCGTCACCGTCTCTCCGGCGGCATTGTCGAAGGAGCGTTCCACCCCCATGCGGTCGGCCAGCCGGTCGAGCGCCGAGGCCTCCTCCAGCCACAGCACCACCGACCATGGGCCGAGCCTGTCGCCCGTCAGCCCGTCGCCTTCGGTCCACAGCACACGGCCCGACGCCTCCGGGAAGCCGGCGGCCGGCTTGTCGCCGAGATTGGCAAAAGCATGCAGGCGGCTGCCGTCGCCCAGCTTCCAGCAGACCGTCAAGCCGGTCTTGCCGACCGCCTTATGGCTCGACGCACCACCGGGAACCCCATCCAGCCGCGGCACGATCTCCGCCCGGCGCGTGGCGAGAGCCCGCCGATACCAGTCGAGCCAATCGGCATGCTCCGCCTGTCCGCGCGCCTCCCAATCCAGCTTGGCCGATTCCGCCGTCTCCGGTGCGGTGGGGTCGGGGATGCGGGCGCGGGCGTCAGGATTCTGGAATTCGGGGAACTTGGCGAACTCCTCTGCCCGGCCCTTGCGCACCGCTTCCGCAAGTTCCTCGCCGAAGTCGCAGAAGAAGGGAAAGGGCTTGGCCGATGCCCATTCCTCGCCCATGAACAGCATGGGGATGCCGGGACCCAGCAGATAGAGGATGGTGGCGGCGCGCACCGCCTCGGCCTTGGCGATGTGGGTGATGCGCTCGCCGAAGGCCCGGTTGCCGATCTGGTCGTGGTTCTGGATGAAGGTGACGAAGGCGGTCGGCGGCAGATGGGCCGACGGCTCCCCGCGCATCTCGCCGTCGCGATAGACCGACGGATCGCCCTGGAAGGCGAAACCCTCCGCCAGCGCGCGGCCCCATTTGGCCGGGTCGTGGGCGTAGTCGGCGTAATAGCCGCCATCCTCGCCGGTCGCCGCGCTGTGGAGGCAGTGGTGCAGATCGTCGTTCCACTGGGCGGTGTGCCAGCGCGGGTCGCCCTCGCGGTGGCGGGCCAGGAAGCGCGCCTGATTGGCGTCGTTCTCCAGCACCAGATGGACATGGCGCTGGTTCTGGAAATGGCCGTGAACCCGCTCCGCCAATTCCTCCAGCACATGACGGTCGCCGTCGTCGATGATGGCGTGGACCGCGTCCAGCCGCAGGCCATCGAGGTGGTATTCCTCCAGCCAATAGAGCGCATTGTGGACGAAGAAGTCGCGCACCGGCCCGCTGCGCTCGCCATCGACGTTGATCGCTGCGCCCCAGGGGGTCTTGTGGCGGTCGGTGAAGAAGCTGTCGGCGAAGGCGTGGAGGTAATTCCCCTCCGGTCCGAAATGGTTGTAGACGACGTCGAGGAAGACCATCAGCCCGCGGGCATGCGCCTCCTGCACCAGCGTCTTCAGATCCTCCGGCCGGCCATAAGCGCTGTCGGGCGCGAAGGGCAGCACGCCGTCATAGCCCCAGTTGCGCGAGCCGGGGAAGTCGGCCACCGGCATCAGCTCGATCGCGGTGACGCCCAGCTCGACCAGATCGTCCAGCCGGTCGATGGCGGACAGGAAGGTGCCTTCCGGCGTGAAGGTGCCGACATGCAGCTCGTACAGCACCGTCTCGTGCCAGGGGCGGCCGGTCCAGGCGGCATCGGTCCAGACATGCACGCCGGGGTCGATCACCTCCGACGAGCCATGCACGTCGTCCGGCTGGAAGCGGGAGGCCGGATCCGGAATTGCCAGCCCGTCCGGCAGGACGAAGCGGTAACGGCTGCCGGCCTGCGCCCGCGCGGTGGTCAGGCCGAACCAGCCGTCCCCCTGGTCTTCCATCCCGACCGGCTGGCCGCCGTCCTCCAACGACAGCAGGACGGACGCCGCCGTCGGCGCCCACAGGGAGAAACGGACGGACCCGTCGGCCTGCACCTCCGCGCCGAAGGGCATGGAATGGCTGCGACGGCGCTCGTCCACCGGGGGGATGCGGTCACGGTCGCGGCTGGCGATCTCCGGCCCTGCATCGGCGCGGATGATGGCGGTGACGCCGGCCAGCGGGATCCCCACCCAGCCCGGCCGGTTGGCAAGCTCGTATCCGACCTCGTACAGCGCCTTTTCCAGCAGAAACAGCTTCAGCAGGGCAGGGGCCGCCTGCGGGTCGCGCGGGAAGCCGGGGCAGTCGCCGATGGAGCCGCGATAACCGTCGAGGAAGGCAGCCGACGCCGCCCCCTCCCACCAGGACAGCCAAGCGATGCGGGCATCGCGCGACGGAGCATCAAGGCCGGCCGGCATCGCGTCGCGCGCCATGGCGGCGGCATAGGCGATAGAGCGCAACATGCCGGCGACGTCGCGCAGGATGCAATGCTTGGCCCGCCGTTCAGCCAGCGGGCGCATCGGCTCGCCTTCGAAATCGACGATCTGCACGTCACCGCGCGAAACCAGCACCTGCCCCAGATGATAGTCGCCGTGCAGCCGCATGGCGCTGAGGTCGGCGTCTGCAGGGATCAGCGCGTCGATTTGCGCCATCATCGCCGCCTCGCTGGCGGCGAGGGCGTTGGCCTGTGCGGCAATCGCCGGGTCCAGCGTCTGCTTATCCCCTTGCCCGGCAGCGCGCAGACGCTCCAGCACGCGCTTCGCCAGGGTGCGCACGCCGCCGGCCCACTCCCTTAGCCGCTCCGCCGTCGCCGGCTCGGGCGTGAAGGCGTCGCCGCCGCCGGGAGTGGCGAGCGCCCGGTGAAGCTCCGCCGTCCGCTGACCCAGCAGGCGCAGAAAGGCTACGCTGTCGGCATCGGCGGCCTGCGCCGCCTCACTGTCCTCGAAGCGGGCGACGCGGTCGTTCAGATAGCCGGTGACATGGCCCCAGGCGTCCTTCGCCTCCGGCACCAACTCCTGCATCACGCACAGCGTGGTGGAACCGGAGCTGTTGGACCGCTCGACCCAGCCCAGGAGGGCCGGCGTGTTGGGGAACTGCGCCACCTCGGTCAGGAAGCGGCTGACCTCCAGTTCGGGGTGCATACCGGGTTCCAGCTTGCGCAGCCCCTTCAGGATGGCGGCGTCGCCGATGCGGATGGAGGTGTTGGACTGTTCGGCGGTCATCCGATGCAGCGGGGCATCGCTGTGCAACCGTTCCGCCAGCGCCTCGCAGGCACGGGTGTGGCCGGCGGTCAGGCCGGCGGACAGCGCCGTTTCGCTTGGTTCGGGATTACGTTTCAGAATGGCGCCCAGCAGCGCACGGACCACGCCGTCATCGGCATAGCCGTCGCGCAGGCGCCCCGGAACCGGCAGGTCCTTGGAACCTGCGATCACCGACGCATCCTCTCCAGTGCCGCGGTCGAGGATCAGGGGAAGCTGGTAGAGCTGCGGCTCCCGTCCCGGCGGCTCCACCCGCAACAGGCAGAGCTGGGCCTGCGATCCGCCGGCGAGCGGCAGCGGCAGGGCGTCTATGATGCGCACGACCGGCCGGCCGGCGTCCTTCGCCGCATACCAGCGGCGGGTCAGGAGATGGTCCGGCAGCAGGTCGTCCTGAAGGCGGGAGAGAATCCCGCTTTCCAGCGGGTTGGCCAATACATTCGGCTGGGCATGTGGCTGCGGCGCGGTGGGCACGAGGGCTCCTCCCCTGTTGAGCGCTGGGTGGCACGTCGCTCAAACAGCACGGCGGGGAGAAATTCCCGCACCCGCGAAGCCGCTTCCACGAACGACCGCGCCCTTCTCCCGAAAGAGTGGTCAGACGGTCCGCGGGTGGTGCGGCAGATGGGCGAGACGGCCGATCCGCTCGGCCACCTGCAGGGCCTCGACCACGTCGTCCAGCCGACCATCGCGCATCAGATTGTGCGCGTGGGTGTTCAGCGCGGCGACGACGGCCCGTTCATCGGACACCCCGCGGGCCGGCTTCCCGTCGGGATCGAGCACGGTGGCGCCAAGCGCCGCCATGGCCTCCGCGGTCAGGTTCACGGCCTCGGACAGGGCCTCTTCGTCGTCTTCCGCTGCGGTCAGGATCGGTTCCAGAAGCTCCGCAAGGAGACGGGGGGTCATGGTGCTAATCCTCGGTGACATTCTAAGGCCGTCCCCTTCGACGTCGGTGCTGTGTGGTCTCCAGTACAACAGCCGAAACGAAGGAAAGGTCCGCCCGGCCGAGCTGTCCGAAGGCCGGTTTCCCGAATCTTGGAAAGGGCGGCCGGACACCAGAAGCCACATGGGAACCGCGCGTGCGGCCGGCAAGCGGAACCGGATGTCAACTGCACGAATGGGGGAAGTGAGGGGCGGCGATCCACCGCATTGCCCGGAAAGTTGTGGAGCCTGGTCAGAAAATTCGTAAAAATACCATCGCATTCCAAACATGCGGCGGATTGCGCGAGCAGCGTCCGCTGACGGTCCAGGACAAAGAAGCCGATGGCCCTTCCGAACAGAGCATCCGGCGTGGATGATCGCCAGTCGATCACACGGGACAGCGGACCCGCGCCCATTGACGGAAACGGCGGCGGGGGCCATCCTCCTGGTATGGACGACCTGACCCGACGCGTTGACCGGATGGAGGGGCTTCTCGACGAGATGAAGCCGCTGCTGGCGCGTCTCGATGAGCGGCTGAACCATCTCGCGACCAAGGCCGACCTGTCCGCGACAAAGGGTGAGTTGCTGGAGAAGCTGGCTGAAAAGCCGGGCAAAGGTTACCTGTGGACAGTCCTTGCAGTGCTCGTCGGCGCCATCCTCGCGTTCGTGGCGGCTGGGGTCAGTCTGAAATAGTCACTCGATAAAATCCTCCCGGCTCAGCCCATAGCGTTTCAGCTTGTCGTAAAAGGTCTTGCGCGGGATGTTCAGCGCCTCGATGGCGGCCTTCACGCTGCCCCGTTGGCGGGCGAGTTCGGACTGGATCAGGCCCTTTTCGAACAGATCCACCTGCTCGGCCAGCGACAGCGTCGACGGTGCCGACACCGGCGCCGGGGCCACATCCTCCAGCCCCAGCACGAAGCGATCGGCGGCGTTGCGCAGTTCGCGGACGTTGCCGGGCCAGTCCTGGCTCATCAGCCGCTGCATCTGCTCGCGGGTGGGCGTCCGCGGCTCGCGGTTGTAACGGGAAGCGGCCTGGGCGACGAAATGCTGGAACAGCAGCGGGATGTCGTCGCGGCGTTCGCGCAGCGGCGGAATGGTCAGCACCACCACATTCAGCCGGTAATAGAGATCGGCACGGAATTTCCCCTCATCCGCCGCCTGCCGCAGATCCGCCTTGGTGGCGGCGACCACCCGCAGATCGACCGGCACCTGCTCGTTCGATCCCAGCGGTTCGACCACCCGTTCCTGGATCACCCGCAGCAGCTTGACCTGCAAGGCCAGCGGCATGCTTTCGATCTCGTCCAGGAACAGGGTGCCGCCGCCTGCATGTTCGATCCGGCCGACCCGGCGCTTGGCGGCCCCGGTGAAGGCGCCGGCTTCATGCCCGAACAGTTCGCTCTCGAAGATCGTCTCCGGCATGGCGCCGCAGTTCAGCGCGACGAAGGGGTTCTTGCGCCGGCCGCTGGCGGCGTGCAGCGCGCGGGCGACCATCTCCTTGCCGGTGCCGGTCTCGCCGAACACCAGAACGTCGGCGTCGGTGTCCGCGACCGCTGAGATGGTGGCGCGCAGCCGCTCGATGCCCGGCGTGCGGCCGACGATGGTCCCCGCCGGATCGGTTCCGCCGGCGATCTGCGCCCGCAGCCGGCGGTTCTCCAGCACCAGCCGCCGCTTCTCCACCGCGCGCCGGGCGATCTCGGTCAGCCGGTCGGACGGGAAAGGCTTTTCCAGGAAGTCGTAGGCGCCGTTGCGCATCGCCTCCACCGCCATCGGCACGTCGCCATGGCCGGTGATCAGGATGACCGGCAGGTCGGGATCGATCTCCCGCACCCGCGCCAGCAGGGCCAGCCCGTCCATCTGCGGCATGCGCACGTCGGTGACGAGGCAGCCCGGCCAGTCGCGGCCGAGATGGCGCAAGGCCCGCTCCGCCCCGTCGCAGGCCGTCACCTCGAACCCCGCCAGTTCCAGCGCCTGCTGCCCGGCCAGCCTCACCGCCCGCTCATCGTCCACGAACAGCACGGCGCCGGCGGCCTCGGGAATGGACTGGCTCATGTGGTCTGCTCCGTGGTGGTGAGCCGCAGGGTGAAGACGGCGCCTTGGCCCGGTTTCCCATTGCGGTTGGCGGCGGTCAGGCTGCCGCCGAAATCCTCGACGATGCCGTGGCTGATCGACAGCCCCAGCCCCAGCCCCTCGCCGGCTTCCTTGGTGGTGAAGAAGGGGACGAACAGCCGGGGCAGATCGGCCTCGGCGATGCCGCCGCCGGTGTCGGCGACACTCAGCAGCGCCTCGCCCTCCGCCGCGACCAGCCCGATGCGCAGGCGGCGCACCGGACAGCCGCGCATGGCATCCGCCGCATTGCCGATCAGGTTGACCAGAACCTGCTGCAGCCGCACATCCTCCGCCACCACCCGGACCTGCTGGTCGGGCAGATCGACCTCCACCGTGATGTCCTCCCGCCGCAGCTTGGATTCCAGCAGGGCCAGCGCTTGGCTCACCGCCCCCTGCACCGACACCGGCCCCAGCGTGCCGGAGGCGCGGCGGGCGAAGCCCTTCAACTGGCGGGTGATGGCGGCCATGCGGTCTGTCAGTTCGGCGATCTCCGCCAGATTGCCGCGCACCGCGTCCATCCGCCCACGCTCCAGCAGGACCACGGCATTGTCGGCGAAGCTGCGCATGGCGGCGAGCGGCTGGTTGATCTCGTGCGCGATGCCGGCCGACATCTGCCCCAGCGCCGCCAGCTTGGCCGCCTGGGTCAGCTCGTTCTCCGCCGCGCGCAGATCGGCGGTGGCGGCGGCGACCCGGCGTTCCAGCTCCGCCCGCGATTCCTCCTGCAGCGCGATCCGCTCGGCCAGAGCCACCCGCCGCAGCGCCACCGCATAGGCGGTGAGCGCGGCCATCGCCACCGCGGCGGCGGCCAGCAGCCCGGCGACCCAGGCGCGGGCGGTCACCGGATCGAGGCTGGTCAGGCTGTGCAGGGTCCAATCGCCGCCGGGCATGGCGACGGAGGTCAGCAGATAGCGCCGCTCCCCGTCCTTCTCCTCCAGCGCGATGCGGTCGGACACCCCGCCGAAGGCCCAGGGCAGCACGTCCAGCCCCTCGCTGGTGCCCTCCGGCACGATGGGCAGGCTGATCGGCAGGCGACGGGGCAGGGCATGGTAGCGCCAGGACGGCATGTTGGTGATGAACACCACCCCATCGCGGTCGGTCACCAGCAGCTTTTCCTGCCCCGGCGTCCAGCCCCGCTCCAGCCGGTCGAACCCCAGCTTCAGCACCACCGCCCCCACTGTGCGGTTTTCCGCCACCACCCGGTTCGCCGTGTAATAGCCCGGCACCAGCGAGGTGGTGCCCAGCGCGAAATGGTGCCCCTCCCCCTGGTCCATCGCCATGCGGAAATAGGGGCGGTAGGAGAAATTCTCGCCCACGAAGCTGGCGGCGCTGTTCCAGTTGCTGGCCGCCAGCGTCGTTCCCTTGGCGTCCATTACATAAAGCGCCAGCGCATCCAACGCCTGGGCGATGCCCTGCAGCTTGCGGTTCAGCCGGTCGACCGCCGCCGGAGTCGGGTTGACCAGCAGGGCGCGCACCTCCTCATCCTGCGCCAGCGCCAGCGGAACGGCGGCATGACGCTCCAGCTCCGCCCGCAGGTTGGCGTTGTAGAGCGCCAGCTGCGCCCGCGCGCTGTCCTTCAGATCGTCCAGCGCCAGGGACGAGGCCCAGCCCGCCGCCAATGCCGCCGCCGCCGGGACGCCGAGCAGCAGCGCCACCATCAGCAGCCGGCGCGGCCGTTCCAGCGCCCGGGCGACCAGCTGCGTCGCCGGCGAGAGCGTCGCGGAGAGGAGGGGAGGGGCGGTCGAATCTGTCGCCGGATCGGTCGGATTGCTCAGCAACGTCTTCCCTGATCGTGCTGCGCCGCAACATTGATGCCGCAGCGCTGTGAAGTGTGTGGATTTTCGCACATAGCTGGACCCCCTGTCGTGCGGATTCTCGCCCTCGGCCATTCGGCAAATGCTTGATGTTGCTGGATTCAGCAATTGGCCCACCGCTTGCTTTCAGGAGCAATCAGTTGGGGTCCGCCCGCCCAGCCGGTGCAAATGCCGGACGAAAGAACGGGCACCCCGCCAGGAACGCCGTTCTGAGGAACGCCACGAGGAGAGTAGCATGAGCGCAGACGCGACCGCCGGCCGGCCGGGCACGGTGAAGAAGCCCTTCTACACCAACCTGACCTTCCAGGTTCTGACCGCCATCGGCATCGGCATCCTGCTGGGGCACTTCTACCCGGCCATCGCGGTGCAGATGAAGCCGCTGGGCGACCTGTTCATCAAGATGGTCAAGATGGTGATCGGCCCGATCGTCTTCCTGACGGTGGTGACCGGCATCTCCTCGATCGGCAACCTGAAGAAGGTCGGCAAGGTCGGCGGCAAGGCCCTGCTGTATTTCGAGGTGGTGACGACCTTCGCACTCGGCATCGGGCTGCTGATCGTCAACCTCGTCCGCCCCGGCGCCGGCATGAATATCCAGCCGGGCCAGCTGAAGGCCGACGCGGTTCAGAAATACGCCACCTCCGCCCACGAGCACGGCTTCATCGACTTCGTCGTCGGCATCGTGCCCGACAATGTGGTCGGCGCCTTCGTCCAGGGCGACATGCTGCAGATCCTGTTCTTCGCCGTGGTGTTCGGCGTCGCCCTGTCCGCCATGGGCCAGAAGGGCAAGCTGGTCGAGGACATCTTCGACAAGATCGGCCATGCCCTGTTCGGCGTGATCGGCATCCTGATGCGCGTCGCCCCGGTCGGTGCCTTCGGCGCCATGTCCTTCACCATCGGCAAGTACGGCATCTCGTCACTGACGGCGCTGGGCCAGCTGATGGCGTCGGTCTACCTCACCATGGCGATCTTCATCTTCGTCGTGCTGGGCGGCATCGCCAAGGCCTACGGCTTCAGCATCTGGAACTTCATCCGCTACATCCGCCAGGAACTGCTGATCGTGCTCGGCACCTCCTCCTCGGAGTCGGTTCTGCCGCGCATGATGGAGAAGATGCAGAAGTTCGGCTGCTCCAAGCATGTCGTCGGTCTGGTGATCCCCACCGGCTATTCCTTCAACCTCGACGGCACCTCGATCTACCTGTCGATGGCGGCGATCTTCATCGCCCAGGCCTTCAACGTCGACCTGACGATCTGGCAGCAGCTCTACATCCTCATCATCCTGATGCTGACCTCAAAGGGTGCGGCGGCGGTCACCGGCGGCGGCTTCGTGACGCTGGCCGCCACCCTGTCGGCCACCGGCGTCCTGCCGATCGAAGGGCTGGCCCTGCTGCTGGGCGTCGACCGCTTCATGTCGGAAGCCCGCGCGCTGACCAACCTGATCGGCAACGGCGTCGCCACCGTCGTCGTCGCCAAGATGGAAGGCGAGTTCGACGAGAGCAAGGCGGTCGCCGAATACCAGCAGCACTTCAAGGAGCCGGCGCTCGCCCGGATCTGACGATCCGCAAAGAACGCGCGGCACACATGCAGGACCGGATTCGGAAATTCCAAAGATGATCCATCCGGCCTCCATGAGGATCCTGTAAGGTAAGGGGGACGCTTCGATTTGGTTCGAATCGTCCCCTTTCCGTTTCGCGGGGCGGTTGGCGCAGCAGCCCGAATGGGCTATAACCGCCAATCAGGTAAAGCGAACGCAAAGAATTAACTGAAATCACGTTAACCGGAGGAAGAGACCCGATGTCCGGCGATTTTGAGGCGATGGCGCTTGAGTATCACCGCAACCCGCGGCCCGGTAAGCTGGCAGTAGTCGCGACCAAGCCCATGGCCAACCAGCGCGATCTGGCGCTGGCATATTCGCCGGGCGTTGCCCATGCCTGCACCGCCATCGCCGAGGATCCGTCGAAGGCGGCGGAGCTGACGGCGCGGGCCAATCTGGTGGCGGTCGTCACCAACGGCACCGCCGTGCTGGGCTTGGGCAACATCGGTCCCTACGCCGCCAAGCCGGTGATGGAAGGCAAGGCCGTCCTCTTCAAGAAGTTCGCCGGTATCGACTGCTTCGACATCGAGCTGAACGAGCATGACGTCGATGCGCTGGTCGACACCATCGTCCGGCTGGAACCGACCTTCGGCGCCATCAACCTGGAAGACATCGCCGCCCCCGCCTGCTTCGAGATCGAGCGCCGCTGCCGCGAGCGCATGAAGATCCCGGTGTTCCACGACGACCAGCACGGCACCGCCATCGTCGTGGGCGCCGCCGTGCTGAACGGTCTGGCGCTGGTCGGCAAGGACATCTCCAAGGTCAAGGTGGTCTCCACCGGCGGCGGCGCGGCCGGCATCGCCTGTCTCGACCTGATGCTGTCGCTGGGTGTCCGCCGCGAGAATGTCTGGCTGGTCGACCGCATCGGTGTGGTCCACAAGGGCCGCAACGAGGAGATGAACGAATACAAGGAGGCCTACGCGCACGACACCGAGGCGCGCACGCTGTCCGACGTCATCGACGGCGCCGACATCTTCCTCGGCCTGTCCGGCGCCAAGGTGCTGAAGCCGGAGCTGCTGGCCCGCATGGCCGACAAGCCGCTGATCCTGGCGCTCGCCAACCCGGAGCCGGAGATCATGCCGGATCTGGCCCGCGAAGCCCGTCCGGACGCCATCATCGCCACCGGCCGTTCCGACTTCCCCAATCAGGTCAACAACGTCCTGTGCTTCCCCTTCATCTTCCGCGGCGCGCTGGACGTCGGCGCCACCACGGTGAACGAGGAGATGAAGATCGCGGCGACCCACGCCATGGCCAACCTCGCCCGCGCCGAACCGTCGGACGTGGTGGCGGCGGCCTATGTCGGTGAATCGCTGCGCTTCGGCCCGGACTACATCCTGCCCAAGCCCTTCGATCCCCGCCTGATCGTCGAGGTGTCGTCGGCGGTCGCCAAGGCGGCCATGGACAGCGGCGTCGCCACCCGGCCGATCGCCGATTTCCGCGCCTATCAGGACCAGCTGAACCAGTATGTCATCCGCTCCGGCCTGTTCATGAAGCCGGTCATCACCAAGGCCAAGACCGCGCCCAAGCGCGTCGTCTATGCCGAGGGCGAGGACCCGCGCGTGATCCGCTGCGCCCAGGTGGTGGTCGATGACGGCATCGCCCATCCGGTCCTGATCGGCCGCCGCGAGGTGATCGAGCGGGTGATCGGCGAGATGGGCCTGCGCCTGAAGATCGGCCAGGACGTCGAGGTCATCGAGATCATCCGCGATCCGCGCTATCACAACTTCACCGAACATTACCGCAAGCTGATGGGCCGCCGCGGCGTGTCGCCCAGCCATGCCGCCAACGTGGTTCGGACCCAGCCCACCGTCTTCGGCGCCCTGATGGTCCGCCGCGGCGAGGCCGACGCGCTGGTCTGTGGCACCACCGGCCGCTTCAACGAGCATTGGGCGCACATCTGCGGCCTGATCGGCCTGCGCGACGGCGTGAAGGTCGCCGCGACGATGAACGCGCTGATCTCGCAGAAGGGCGTCCACTTCATCACCGACACCTACGTCAACCCCGACCCGACCGCCGAACAGGTGGCCGAGATCGCCCGGCTGGCGGCGGACGAGGTGAAGCGCTTCGGCATCGAGCCGAAGGTGGCCCTGCTGTCGCACTCCAACTTCGGCAGCGCCGAGACCCCGTCCGCCCGCAAGATGCGTGCGGCGGTGGAACTGGCGTCCGAGCAGATGCCTGATGTCGAGATCGACGGCGAGATGCATGCCGACGCCGCTCTCGCCCCTGCCATTCGCAAGGAAGTGCTGCCCGACAGCCGCCTGAAGGGCGAGGCGAACCTGCTGGTGATGCCGACGCTGGACGCCGCCAACATCGCCTTCAACATGATGAAGATCCTGGGCGAGGCGCAGAATGTCGGTCCGATCCTGCTGGGCGTCCAGCGGCCGGTCCACATCGTCACCCCGTCGGTCACCACCCGCGGTCTGGTCAACATGACCGCCGTCGCCGTGGTCGATGCCCAGCTGGCCGACCCGGTCAACGCCGCCCCGACCCCGCCGGTGGGCGTGGCGTAAGGCAATCTCGCTCCCGTGCAACCACTTGCTCCCTCCCCCGCCCAGCGGGGGAGGGCCGGGGTGGGGGCACGGGTCTCCACCCCTTCCACCACACCCAATTCGTGCTATCCCTTACCCGTAGCCAACAGGAACGGCACGGGGCATGACCAACCAGCGCAAAACCGGCAACGCCGCTGCCGCCACCGCCGCGGCGCTGGTCGGGCAGGCCGTCCCGTTGCACCAAGCCGGCCGCCTGCCTGAAGCCGAGGCGCTCTATCGCCAGGCAATCGCCGTTCAGCCGCGCCAGCCGGACGCCCTGCATCTGCTGGGCATGATCGCTTGTCAGACCGGCCGCTTTGCCGAGGCCGCCGACCTGATCGGACAGGCGGTGGCGGCCAAGCGCGACGTTCCCGATTACCACGCCAACCTCGCCTACGCCCTCCAGGCGCTCGGCCGCTCCGCCGAGGCGGAACGCGCGGCCCGCAACGCCCTGCGCCTGCGCCGCCCGTTCCCCGAGGCCGCCAACACTCTGGGCAATGCCCTGAACGCCCAAGGCAAGGCCGCCGAGGCCGCCGACGCCTACCGTGCCGCCCTGCGCGCCCGCCCCGACTACGCGGAGGCGGAGGGCAACCTGGGCGCGGTGCTTCGCAGCCTCGGCCGCTCGGCGGAGGCGGAACCGCTCCTGCGCCACGCGCTTGCCTCCAATCCCTCCCTGACGGAAGCGCGCGCCGCCCTGGGCCTCGCCCTGCTCGACCTTGGGCAAGACGACGAAGGGGAGACGACGCTGCGTGCCGTGCTGGCACGCCGGCCCGACCATGCGGCGGCGGCCCTTGCTCTGGCGGGCTCGCTGCAACGCCGCGGCAAGGATGCGGACCCGGCCTACCGCCTTTACCTGACGCTGGAGCCGGCGGATGCCGAGGGCTGGAACGCCTACGGCCTCGCCCTGCAAGCTGCCGACCGCATCGAGCCCGCCGCCGATGCTTTCGCCCGCGCCGTACGGCTCGGCCCGAAGATGGCGGAGGCGATGACCAATCTGGGCACCGTCCGCCGCCTGCAGGGACTGGCCGCGGACTCTGCGGAGTTGCAACGCCGCGCGTTGGACCTGCGCCCCGGCTATGCCGCCGCCCATACCAATCTGGCGCTCGCCCTTCAGGATCTGGGCGACGATGCCGGCGCGGAGCGCGAATTCACCAACGCCCTGGACGCCGATCCGGCGCAGGCGCTCGCCCGCTTCAACCGCGCCATCCTGCGCCTGCGCCAGGGTCGGTTGGCCGAGGGTTGGGAGGATTACGCCGTCCGCTTCGACTCCGGACGCCTGCGGCCGAGACGTCCCTTCAACATCCCGGAATGGGAGGGGGACGAACTTGCCGGGCGCCGCCTGCTGCTGTGGGCCGAACAGGGGTTGGGCGACGAGTTCATGTTTGGCGCCCTTCTGCCGGAAGCCCTGTCGCGTTTCCCTGCCGCCATCGTCGAATGCGAACCGCGGCTGGTCCCGCTGTTCCAGCGCTCCTTTCCCCGCACTACGGTGCGCGCGCCGACGCGGCGGCCGGCTGATGCCGACTGCCATCTCCCCTTCGGCTCGCTGCCGCGCCTGCTGTGGAAGACCGCACCGGTCCCACCTCCGCCCGCCGGCTGGCTGAAGCCGGATCCGGAGCGGGTGGCGGCATGGCGGTCGCGGTTGGATGCGCTCGGCCCCGGCCTGACGGTCGGGATTGCCTGGACCAGCCGGCGCATCACCACCGAACGGCGCCAGTCCTATACCGACCTGGAGGAGTGGAACTCCCTGTTGTGCCTGCCCGGCATTCATGCCGTCAGCCTTCAATATGACGGACGCGAGGAAGAGATCGCTGCGGTCGAAGAGCGATTGAGGCTGCGCATCCACCGCTGGCCCGACCTCGACCAGATCGCCGATCTGGAGGGCACCGCCGCCCTGATGGCGAACCTCGATCTGGCGATCACCGTCGCGTCCTCCGCCGGGGAAATGGCGGCAGCGCTGGGCGTGCCGGTCTGGCGATTGGGACGGCGCGACTGGACGCAACTCGGCACAGCGGTGCGTCCCTGGTTCCCCACCATGCGCTGCATCCATCCCGATGGGTCGGCCGGCATCGGTGGCGCCATTCCCAAGGCAGCGCAGATGCTTAACAGACTTTCCGCAGGTGATCTGTGAGCATTTCAGATTGGTTCGCCGAGGCGCTTCGCCATCATCAGGCCGGCGCTCTGGACGCCGCCGAACCCCTGTACCGACGTGTCTTGGATGCCGAACCGCGTCACGCCGATGCCCTGCATCTGCTGGGCGTCCTGAACCACCAGCGCAACGACAACGTTCAAGCCATTGACTTAATTAGTAAAGCGGTCGAACTTGCGCCGGAGGTGGCGGATTACCACGCCAACAGGGGCATCGTTCTGCAACGGCTTGGCCGCCTGGAGGAAGCCGAAGCAGCGCAACGTCGTGCACTCCAGCGCATCCCCACCCATGTCGGCGCCCATTTCAATCTGGGGCTGGTGCTGGCCGCGCTCGATCGGTTGGCGGAGGCCGCCGTCCATTATGCCGAAGCCGCCCGGCTGTCTCCCAATTTGGCCGACGCCCACCTGAACCTCGGCGCCGCCCTACAGGGGATCGGTCGGGCGGAAGAAGCATTGGCTGCCCATGCCCGCGCGGCGGAACTGCTTCCCGGCGACCCGCGCCCCTGGACGAACCGGGCGGTCAGCCTTCAGCAACTCGGCCGCAAGAGGGAGGCCGCCGACGCCTTGCAGATGGCGGCGACGCTAGGCGGTGGAACCTCCGACCCCACGGCCCTGTCCGCTCTCGCCGCCGCGCTCCATGCCGCCGGGCGGATGGAGGATGCGGCGGAGCGCTACGCCGACGCCTTGCGCCTTGCGCCACGCGATGCGCTTTCTCTCAACGGTCTAGGGCTCTGTCTTAAGGCTCTTGGTCAACTGGATGATGCGGCCACCTGCTTCGATGCGGCCACCGCCATCCAGCCAGACCATGCCGACGCGCTGGACAATCTCGGCAGCATCCGCAACGCCCAGGGCCGCCATGCCGAGGCGGAGGCCCTGCACCGGGAAGCGATCCGCCAGCGGCCCGACTTCGCCGGCGCCTGGAACAATCTCGGCAATGCCCGCCATGCCGCCGGCCGCACGTCCAACGCCTGGACGGCATGGCATGTTGCATTGACGCTCGATCCCACCCTGCCGGAAACCCACACCAACCTGGGCAACGCCCTGCGCAGCGCCGAGCGTTTCGCCGAGGCCGAGCGGTCGCAACGTCGCGCCATCCGGCTTGCGCCGCTGGAGGCGCCTGCCCGCAACAATCTGGGCCACCTGCGCCAAGGCCGGCACGACCATGCCGGCGCCGCCGACTGCTACCGCAGCGCCCTGGCGCTGGACCCCGCCTATGGCGAGGCCTGGAGCAACCTGGGGCTGGCCCGGCAACGGTTGAGCGACGGCACGGGGGCGGAGCGCTGCTATGACCGGGCGCTGACGCTGCGACCCGACATGTCGTTGTCGCACTTCAACAAGGGCCTGCTGCGGCTGGAGGCCGGCGATCTCGACCATGGCTGGCCCGGTTATGCCTGGCGTTTCGGCTCGGGGCAGGTCGGGCAGGGGCGTCAACCACGCGCCCAGCCTTGGCGTGGGGAGGACCTGACCGGCCGCCGCCTGATGATCTGGGGCGAGCAGGGCGTGGGCGACACCATCCTGTTCTCCGCCCTTTGCCCGGAACTGGCCGGCCGCGCCGTTTCCACCATCTTGGAGGTCGACCGTCGGCTGGTGCCGTTGTTCTCCCGCTCCTTCCCCACCTTGCGGGTGCGGGCGGAGGCGTTGGACGGGCAAGGGCGGGAGGCGATGGCGATCCCGGACTATGACCGTCACGTGCCGATGGGCTCCTTGCCCCGCGTCCTGCGCCGCCGGCTGGCCGATTTTCCGCCGCGCCCCTCCTGGCTGGTGCCCGACGCAGGGTTGGTCGAGCGTTGGCGCGAACGGCTGGCGGCTCTCGGCTCCGGATTGTGCATCGGCATCGGCTGGCGCAGCCAGATGATGACCGTGGAGCGTAGCATCGCCTATCTGGCACTCGACGCCTGGGCGCCGCTGTTCGCACTGCCCGGCATCCACTGGGTGGTGCTGCAATATGGCGAGGTGGAGGAGGAGGTCCGGCAGGCCGAGCAGCGTTTCGGCATCCGCCTGCACCGCTGGGACGATCTCGACCGCAAGGACGATTTCGATGGCGTCGCCGCCCTGATCGCCGGGCTGGACCTCGTCATTTCGCCGGCGATGTCGGTTGGTGAGCTGGCAGGCGCGCTCGGCACCCCGGTCTGGCGCTTCGGCACCCGCGACTGGACGCAGTTGGGGGCCGGAATCCGCCCCTGGTATCCGTCGATGCGCCTCTTCCAGCCCCGGCCGGGCGAGCCGCTGTCGGCGACGATGGCCGATATGGCTGGCGCATTGCGGTCGCTCTCCCGATTATCGGCCACGTCACGCCATGCGCCCCCCTCACCCAGCCCTCTCCCCGGGGGGGAGAGGGTATCCGCAGGGGGAGAGGCGTTGGCGGCGCAGGCGGTCGCTCTGCACAGCCAGGGTCGTCTGCTCGACGCCGAAGCCCTCCACCGCAAGGCCGTCGCCTCCGTACCGACCCACCCGGCCGCCTGGACCAATGGCGGTCTCACCCTGCTCCGGCTTGGCCGTGTCGAGGCCGCTATCCGGTGGCACCGGAGGGCGGTGGCGCTGAACCCGGCCTTTCCCGAAGCGCTAAGCAACCTCGGCGTGGCGCTCCAGACCGGTGCGTCCGCGGCAGAGGCGGCGACGCTGCACCGCCGTGCCGTGCGGCTGCGCCCATTGCAGGCGGAAAGCTGGGGCAACCTCGCCGCAGCCCTGCTCGCCGCCCGGCGCTTCACCCAGGCGGAGACCGCCTGCATCCGGGCCGCAGTCCTGGCGCCGAGCCTTGCCGGGGTGCTGATCACGGCCGCCGCGGCATCGAAGGGGCAGGGGCGCTACGCCGAGGCCGCTCGCCAGTCCAGCCGGTCCCTGCACATCACGCCCACTTCGGCCAAGGGCTGGTCAAACCTGGGCATGGCCCTGGCCGGGCTGGGCCGCTGGAGCGACGCTCTAATCGCCCACCGACGCGCATCGGCACTCGCTCCCGACCTGCCGGACATATTGGTCAACCATGGCCACGGGCTGCTGTTGCGGGGAGAGCGTCGGCTCGCCCGCAACTGGACCGAACGGTGCCTGCGGCTGACGCCGGGCAGGGCGGATGCCCGGATGAACCGCGCCCTGCTGCGCTTGGCCGAGGGCGACCTGACCGGCGGCTGGGACGACTACGCCCATCGCTTCGCCACCGGCGATGCCGTACCCCGCCGTTTCCCCATCCCGGAATGGAGGGGCGAACCACTGGCCGGCAGCCGCATGCTGGTATGGGGCGAACAGGGGCTGGGCGACGAGATCATGTTCGGCACGGCGTTGCCCGACCTGCTCCGTCAAGCCGGCCGGCTGATCGTCGAATGCGACCCGCGCCTGACCGGCCTGTTCGCCCGCGCCCTGCCGGGTGCGGAGGTGCGGGCGCCCACCACGAATCCGCGCGATGCCGATTGCCATGCACCAATGGGGAACATCGCCGCGCGGCTGCGGCCTGCCCTGCGGCATTTCCCTTCAACCGCTCCACTCTTCATCGCCGATCCACGGCTGGCGGCGGACTGGCGCGGCCGGCTGGCGGACCTCGGTCCCGGCTTGCGGGTCGGCATCTGCTGGCGAAGCAGCCGCATGACGGCCGACCGGGCCGGCGCATACAGCCGGATCGACCAGTGGGGACCGATCCTCGCCGTGCCGGGCGTGACCTTCGTCAGCCTGCAATATGACGGGCACGAGGCGGAGCGGGAGGACGCCCTGCACCGCTTCGGCACGGTGCTGCACCACTGGCCCGATCTGGACCAGCGCCGGGATCTGGAGGGGGTGGCGGCGCTCATCTCCGGCCTTGACCTCGTGATCTCCGCCCCGACCGCCGTGGGGGAACTGGCCGCTGCCCTCGGGGTCCCGGTCTGGCGGATCGGGGGGGCCGGCGACTGGTCGGCCCTGGGGACGGCGGTGCGGCCCTGGTTCCCATCCATGGCGCTGGCCGGCCATGCCGGTGACCACGACGTGACCCTGGCGGCGGTCGCGCAACGCCTGCGGTGTCTCGCCAAAGGGGTCCCATGACCATCGGAGGAGGGAGGCCCACGCAATTCCGCATTGCGATTCCGGAGCGCCCCCTTTATCGACTATGGCCGCCGGGCGCCGCGCAGGGTGGATGACCCGGCGCCCGCGCCGTCGTAAGCTGCTTCCTGCCGGACGGCGACAGATGGGTTCAGGACAGGGTTTCGGGGCGCGGTTTTAGGGAAAGGACGGTCGGTGCGGTCTGAGGACGCTCTTGCCAACATAGACGTCGCGGTGCTTGCCGGCGGGCTGGGCACACGCATCCGGGGCGTTCTGGGTGACACGCCGAAGGTCCTGGCCCCCATCGCGGGCCGTGCCTTCCTCGGCCATCTCCTGGATTACCTGTCGACCTACGGATCGCGCCGGGTGGTGCTGTGCCTGGGCCATCTGGCCGATCGGGTGACCGCATGGCTCGCCCGCGGCGATTCCGCCGGCACCATCGACGTGGTCTGCCAGATCGAACCGCGCCCGCTCGGCACCGCAGGGGCGCTCGGCTATGTCCGCAAGGAACTGCGCAGCAGCACCATCCTGGTGGTGAACGGCGACACCTTCCTCGACGCCGACCTGCGCGCCTTCATCGCCTCGCACCGGCTGTCGGGGGCGGAGGCGTCGGTCCTGTGTGTGACGGTGGAGGATGCCTCCCGCTTCGTGCGGGTGGAGATCGGGCCGGACAGCCGCGTCCGCCGTTTCCTGGACAAGGTGCCGGGGGCGGGCACCATCAATGCCGGCGTCTATCTGTTCTCCGCCGCCTTCCTCGACCGCTTCATCGCGGCGGGCGCGGTGTCGCTGGAACGCGACGTGCTGGAAAAGCTGCCGTCGGGCACGCTGAACGCCCATGTCGCCAAGGCCCGCTTCCTCGACATCGGCACGCCGGAGAGCCTCGCCACCGCCGCCAGCGTCATCGCCGGCCGCGAGTCCTGACGGGGAGGTCCGTCGGGAGCCCCGGCGGCCGCAATTTACCTCCGCGCACGCGACCGTCTGCCACTGGACTCGCGCAATGTGCCGGGCCAAGATGCGCACCGACTCGACACCGTGCGCAGTGGGTGCTTGCGCCGGGGCCGGGCCGCCACGCCGATTTCTCCGGACCAGTGCCATGGCCGTCATCCTCATCCGCGCCGACGCGTCGCCGACCATCGGCACCGGCCATGTCATGCGCTGCCTCGCCGTGGCGGAAGCCTTGCGCGACCAGGGGCACGAGGCGCTGTTCGCCGCCGTCGAATCCACCCCCGCCATCGACCGCCGGCTGTCGGCGGACGGCTTCCGCCATGTCTCCATCGCCGGTCCGGTGGGGCAGGCGGCGGATCTGGCCGCCACCCGCTCGCTCCTGCGGCGGGAGCATGGCACGGCGGTGATGCTCGACGGCTACCGCTTTGGCGAAGCCTACCGCGTCGGGCTGCAGGCCGCCGGGGCGCGGGTGCTGGCCTGGGACGATCTGGGCGACGGCACGCCGCTGCACGCCGACCTCGTCGTCAACGCCGCACCGCAGGCGGCGGGCCTTCCCTATGAGGCAATGGCGCCCGGCGCCGTCCTGCTGCTCGGCCCCGGCTACGCCCCGTTGCGGCGGGAGGTGCGGCTGGCGGCTCAGGCGCCGCGGCGGACCATCGCCGACCGGCCGGTGCTGCTGGTGACCTTCGGCGGCTCCGACCCGCTCGGCCTGACGGGGCCGGTTCTGCAGGCGCTGGCGACGGAGCGGCCCGACGGCTGCCGGATCGTCGCCGTCGTCGGCGGCAGCAATCCACGAGCGAACGAGCTGGCGGCCGAGGTGGCGGCGCTCGCCGCCGATGGCGTTTCCGTGGAGATCGATTGCCCGCGCATGGGCGCGCTGATGGCCGACAGCGGTCTGGCGGTGTCGGCCGGCGGCGGCACCATGGGGGAACTTGCCGCGCTGGCGGTGCCGACCCTTCTGGTGGTCACCGCCGACAATCAGGCGATGGCGAGCGGCGACGCCGCCGATCTCGGCTGGTGCACGGCCCTGGACGCCCGTGGCCGCGATCCCGCCAAGGCGGCGGCGGTCATCGCCCGGCGGGCGCTCGCCCTGTGGGCCGACGCCGGGCAACGGCAGCGGATGCAGGATGCCGCCACGGCACTGCCGCTGGACGGCGACGGGGCGGTGCGCATCGCCAGCGCCCTCACCGGCCCGCCGCCGAAATCCGGCAGCGCCGCCCGGCGGCGGACGGCGCTTGCCTGATGGCAGTTCCGGTCAGCTGACCACGCGCCACGTGCCGTCCGGCTGCTGGCAGGCGGTGCCGAAGCCCTGCTGGGTGCGGCCCTGGACCACGATGGTGGTCTGATATTCACGGCAGAGCTGGCCCTGCGGCCCGGTGCCCTCGCGTACAGGCGTGTAGCTGCCGTAATTGCCGGTGTCCGGATTGTTCCAGCGCACGGTGCTGCCGGTCGGCGCACTGTAGGCGTTGACCGCCGCCTGCTGGGCATAGTTCTGGTCGGCACGGTCGAGCGAGGCGCCGGCGGCATTGCCCAGCGCCGCACCCAGCAGCGTGCCGACGCCCACCGCCACCAGCTTGCCGCTGCCGCCGCCGAAGCGCGAGCCGGCCAAGCCACCGACCACGCCGCCGAGAACGGTGCCGGCCGTTTGCTTGTTGGCGCTGACGCCGCCATAGGAGTCGCCGTAGCCGGGCTGTGCGCAGCCGGCAAGCGGGGCCGCGAGCAGGCTGGCGGACAGCGCGGCGGCGAGGAAGGGGCTGGCTTTCATGGTGGCTCTCGTCCTGTTGGGTCCTGTTTGGATCGGCACGAAACCGTTCGTTCCTGACGCCATCAACATGGCTGACCCGCATCTTATTCCCGATGCGTGACGCGGTGCCTCGCTTGCCCCTATGATCGTGCCAACGGTTCCACGAAGGAATCGACGACAAGCCCTTGGGAGGGAACGAACATGCTGCCCAACGCGGACAGCTATGAAGGGGTGTCCCGCGCCTTCGCCTGGCGCGTGCCCGACCGCTACAACATCGGCGTCGACGTCTGCGACCGCTGGGCGGAAACAGACCCCGGCCGCATTGCCCTGATCCACAAGCGGCGCGACGGCGGGTCCGAGGAATACCGCTTCTCCGACATCCGCGCCCTGTCCAACCGCTTCGCCAATGCGCTGGCGGCACAAGGTGTCACGCGCGGCGACCGGGTCGGCATTCTGCTGCCCCAGGCGCCGGAGACCGCGATCAGCCATGTCGCGGTCTACAAGCTGGGCGGCATCGCCGTACCGCTGTTCTCGCTGTTCGGGGTGGAGGCGCTGGAATACCGGCTGGCCAATTGCGGCGCCCGCGCCGTGGTCACCGACGCCGCCGGGGCCGCCAAGATCGCCCAGATCCGCGACCGGCTGCCGGAACTGCGCGCCGTCTTCCGCGTCGACGGGTCCGGCCCCGGCTGCCTGGACTGGCATGGGCTGTGCGACGCGGCGTCCGACAGCTTCACCCCGGCCGACACCGGGCCGGACGATCCGGCGCTGATCATCTACACCTCCGGCACCACCGGTCAGCCGAAGGGCGCGCTGCATGCGCACCGGGTGCTGCTGGGTCATCTGCCGGGCGTGGAGATGTCGCACGACCTGTTCCCGCAGCCAGCCGACCGCATCTGGACGCCGGCCGACTGGGCTTGGATCGGCGGGCTGCTCGACGTGCTGCTGCCGGCCTGGCACCATGGTGTGACGGTGGTCTCCCACCGCTTCGAGAAGTTTGACGCGGAGGCCGCCTTCGCTCTGCTGGCCGAATTCCAGGTCCGCAACGCCTTCCTGCCGCCGACGGCGCTGAAGATGATGCGGGCGGTGAAGAACCCGCGGGCGCGCCATCGCATCGACATGCGCTCCGTCGCCAGCGGCGGCGAGACGCTGGGCGCCGGGCTGCTCGATTGGGGGCGCGAGACCTTCGGCGTGACGATCAACGAGTTCTACGGCCAGACCGAATGCAACATGATCGTCTCCTCGGCCGCGACGCTGATGACGCCGAAGCCCGGCATCATGGGCCGTCCGGTCCCCGGCCATGACGTGGCGGTGATCGACGGGCAGGGCAACCGGCTGCCGCCGGGCAAGCTCGGCCTGATCGCCGTGCATCGGCCGGATCCGGTGATGTTCCTCGGTTATTGGAACAACCCCGACGCCACCGCGGCAAAATTCGTTGGGCCTGGGGGCGACTGGCTGGTCACCGGCGACCAGGGGGAGTTGGACGAGGACGGTTACATCCGCTTCGTCGGGCGTGATGACGACGTCATCACGTCTGCCGGCTACCGCATCGGCCCCGGCGAGATCGAGGATTGCCTGATCGGCCATCCCGCCGTCCGCATGGCGGCGGTGGTCGGCGTGCCCGACCCGCTGCGCACGGAGATCGTCAAGGCCTTCGTCGTGTTGCAGGAGGGGGTGACGCCGGACGACGCGCTGGTGGCCTCGATCCAGGAGCATGTGAAGACCCGGCTGGCCGCCCACGAATATCCGCGTTCGATCGAATTCATGGAAAGCCTTCCCATGACCACCACCGGCAAGATCATTCGCCGGGAGTTGAGGAACCGCTCGTAATATCATGATCGAATTGATTTTATTGGCCGCGGCCTTTCTGGCTGGAGCAATGAATGCCGTTGCCGGCGGGGGAAGCTTCCTCACCCTGCCGGCGTTGATCTACGCCGGGGTGCCGCCGGTCGCCGCCAACGCCACCGGCACGGTCGCCCTGCTCCCCGGCTATGCCAGCGGCGTCTACGGCTACCGTCAGGACCTGACGCCGGTCGGCACGCTCAGCCTGCCGCTGCTGTCGGCGGTCAGTCTGGTCGGCGGGCTGGTCGGGGCAGGGCTGCTGCTGGTGACGCCGGATTCGGTGTTCCGCGGCATCGTGCCCTGGCTCTTGCTGCTGGCGACCGGGCTGTTCGCCTTCGGCAACATGCTGGCGCAGCGGCTGCGCAGCCTGGGTCTGCACGGCAACGGGACGATGCTGGGCACGCTGTTCGCCGTCTCCGTCTATGGCGGCTATTTCAACGGCGGGCTCGGCATCCTCCTGCTGGCGCAGTTGAGCCTGTTCGGCATGACCGACCTGAATGCCATGAACGGGCTGAAGAACCTGTTCTCCGCCGTGCTGACCGCCATCGCCGTGGTGGCCTATGCCGCTGGCGGGGCGGTGGAATGGCCGAAGGCGCTGCTGATGGTGGTGGCCGCGGTCGTCGGCGGTTATGTCGGCGCCCGGCTGGGGCGGAAGTTCCCCAAGCCGATCCTGCGCACCGGCATCATCGCCGTCGGTCTGGTGATGAGTGCGGTGTTCTTCCTGAAATGATCGCGCTATAGAGGGCGCTCCCCGCCTTTTGGACCTGCCGCCATGCTGACCGTATCCGATCTCGACCTGTACTATGGCGACGCCCAGGCGCTCGACGGTGTCACGCTGCAGGTGGCGGCGGGGCAGACCACCGCCATCGTCGGCGCCAACGGGGCCGGCAAGACCTCGCTGATCCGCGCCATCTCCGGCATCCTGAAACCGGCGCGTGGCAGCATCCGCTTCAAGGACCGCGAGATCGCCGGACTGCCCAGCCATGTCGTCTGCGACCTCGGCATCGGGCAGGTGGCGGAAGGGCGGCAGATCTTCCCGACGCTGAGCGTGCGGGAGAATCTGGAGATGGGCGCCGTCATCCCGCGCGCCCGGTCCAGCGCGCGCCAGACCTACGACCGGGTGCTGGACCTGTTCCCGCGCCTGCGCGAACGGCTGGACCAGGCGGCCGGCACCCTGTCCGGCGGCGAGCAGCAGATGCTGGCCATCGGCCGCTGCCTGATGGGCAAGCCGGACCTCATCATGTTCGACGAGCCATCGCTCGGCCTGTCGCCCGCCCTGGTGCAGGAGCTGTTCCGCATCATCCGGACACTGGCGGCCGAGGGCATGACGATCATCCTGGTCGAACAGAATGTCGCCGCCTCCCTGCGCATCGCCCAGACCGCTTACGTGCTGGAGAACGGCCGGGTGGTGCTGTCGGGCACGGGGGAGGCGCTGCTGGCCGACCCGGCGGTGAAGCAGGCCTATCTGGGGCTGTGATCCCGCCCCCTCCAAACCGGCCGCCGTCCAGCCGGCGCTACCCCCCTTATCCTCCTATCGTTGAATATACGAACCATCTACAGTCCCCCTAAGCTGGCAGTCCATTCAACACCGGGCGGGGACCATGGCGGCAGGCTGCACCAGACGGACGACATTGCTGGCGGCCGGCGCGCTGCTGGCGTCTGCGACGCTCCGGCACGCGGCTGCCGCCGACCGGACGGTCGTCCGCGCCGGGGTGCTGAAGTTCGGCACGGTCAGCTGGGAACTCGACACCGTCCGCGACAACGGCTTCGACCGCCAAGCCGGCATCGACCTGCAACTGGTGGAGCTGGCGGGCAACCCCGCCACCCAGGTGGCGCTCCAGGCGGGTGGGGTCGAGGTCATCGTTTCCGACTGGCTGTGGGTGTCGCGGATGCGCAGCAAGGGGGAGGCGCTGTCCTTCATCCCCTACTCGACCGCCGTCGGCGCGCTGGTGGTTCCGGCCAAGTCCGCCATCGCCGGGATCGGCGACCTGCGCGGCAAGCGCATCGGGGTCGCCGGCAGCCCGCTCGACAAGAGCTGGCTCCTGCTGAAGGCTCTGGCCACCGACCGCTATGGGCTGTCGCTCGACCGCGATGCGCAGCCCTTCTTCGCCGCACCGCCCCTGCTGAACAGCAAGATCGCCGACGGCGACCTGGACGCCGTGCTGACCTTCTGGCCCTTCGCCGCCCGGCTGGAGGCGAAGGGCATGCGCGTGACCATGACGGTGTCCGACATGCTGGAGGCGCTGGGCCAGCCGGCGACGGTCCCTTCCATCGGCTATGTCTTCCGCGAGGAGTGGGCGCGCGCCAACCCGGCCGCCATCGCCGGATTCCAGGCCGCGACGAACAGGGCGAAAGCCCTGCTGGCACAGTCCGACGCCGCGTGGGAGCGCCTCGCCCCGCTGATGCAGGCGGAGGATGACGCCACCTTCCGCATCCTGCGCGACCGCTACCGCGACGGCATCCCGCGCCGCTGGACCGAGGAGGAGCGGGCAGGGGCCGCGAAGCTCTACGCGCTGCTGGCGCGTCTGGGCGGGCGGGAGTTGGTCGGTGATGCGCCCGCCATCGCCCCCGGCACCTTCTGGACCGGCGGGGCCTGACCGGTGCGCCGCGCCCTGATGCCCGCCGTGATGCCTGTTGCGTCGATCCTGCTGTTGCTGGCCGTTTGGCAGGCAGCGGCGCTAATGGTCGGCGGGCGCCTACTGCCGGGACCGGCCGTGGTGGCCGAGGCCCTGCTGCGGGAAGCGGAGAGCGGGGCGCTGTTCCATCACATGGGCGTCACGCTGCTGCGCGTGCTGGCGGCCTTCGCGCTCGCCATGTCCATCGGGGTCGGGCTGGGTCTGCCGATGGGGCGGTCGCCCTTCATCGACCGGCTGTTCGGCCCCTGGCTGGTCTTCTTCCTGAACCTGCCGGCGCTGGTGGTCATCGTGCTGGCCTATGTCTGGTTCGGTTTGACCGAGGCGGCGGCCATCGGCGCCGTCGCCGTCAACAAAATTCCCAACACGGTGGTCCTGGTGCGGGCCGGTGCCCGCGCCATCGACGAGGGGCTGATCGACATGGCCCGCGTCTACCGCCTGTCGCCCGCGGACCGGCTTCGCCATGTGCTGCTGCCGCAACTCACCCCCACCATCGCCGCGGCTGCGCGGTCCGGCCTGGCGCTGATCTGGAAGATCGTGCTGGTGGTCGAACTGCTGGGCCGCAGCGATGGTGTCGGATTCCAGATCAACCTCCTATTTCAGACCTTCGATGTCGCAGGAATCCTGGCTTACACCATCGCGTTCGTGGCCGTGGTCCAGCTTCTGGAATACGGCATCCTGCAACCGGTCGAGCGCCACTGCCAGCGCTGGCGGCGGATGCCCGCTGAAGCTTGAGATCCGCTCCAAGCGCTTCGGCGCGGTGGAGGCGGTGCGCGGCCTGACCCTGTCCGCCGCGGCGGGGGAGGTCGTGGCGCTGGTCGGCCCCAGCGGCTGCGGCAAGACGACCGCGCTCGGCATCGTCGCCGGGCTGGACCGCGCCTTCGACGGCGTGGTGGAGGTCGGGGCGCGGCCGGACGGCGGGCCGGCCCGTCTCGGCTATGTCTTCCAGGAACCGCGCCTGCTGCCCTGGCGAACCGTGCGGCAGAATCTGGCTCTGGTCCTGCCGCGTGCGCAGCGCCGCGGTCCGGCGGTCGACGCCATGCTCGACGCGCTGGAGTTGTCGCCCTTCGCCGACCGTTTCCCGACCCAGCTGTCGCTGGGCATGGCGCGGCGGGTGGCACTGGCTCGCGCCTTTCTGGTGGAGCCGGACCTGCTGCTGATGGACGAACCCTTCGTCTCGCTGGACGAGCCGACGGCGCTTCGGCTGCGCACGCTGCTGTCGGAACTGCTGGACCGGCGGCCGGCCACCGTCCTGCTGGTCACCCATAATCTGCGCGAAGCCCTGGCGTTGGCCGACCGGCTGCTTCTGCTGGCGCCGTCGCCCGGCCGGGTGGTGGCGGAGGTGCCGGTGACCGTTCCCCGCGCCGCCCGCGACGACGCCACCATCGAGGCCTTGCGCCACGACCTGCTGTCCAGGCCGGAACCGGCCTTCCGCCTGCTGGCCTGACCCTTCTCGATTTGTGCGTTCATTTGCCGCTCGTCCGTTTACGAATGCTGCGGTATCCTGCTCCGCTGCCGGGTACGTCCGGCGATTGCAAAGGCGGCGGAACCGAATGCCCTTCGGTCGATCGACAGTGCGGCGGGTGCGGAGGCTCGGCCTGGTGGCCGGGATGGCCGCGCTGTTGCTGCAGGTCATCGCCTGGGGCTGGATGCCGATGGTTCCGGGGACCGCCCGGGCCGGAGAGACCGCCTCGCTGCCGATCTGTTCCTCCGGCGGCCTGACCATCCTCCAGGTCGATGCCGCCGTTTATGGAATTGGCGAGTTCGGGCTCGCTTCCGACGACGGCGACCCTGAAAAATCGCCGGATCACGCGCCGTCAGGCACCGGCCATTGCCCGCTCTGCCCGCTGGTGGCCGGGCTGGCCTTGCCGCCGCCGCCATTGACCGTAGGCCCGGCCCTTGCCATGGCCAGCGACTCCCGCCTGCTGCCGTGCGAACGGATCGCCGCCGGCTGGTTCCTGTCGACCCTCCAGGCCCGCGCTCCGCCGTCGCTCGCCTGATTTTCGCGGCCGCTCAGCCACGGCCGCCACGCGCATCGCCACGCCCGCTCTCCGTCCGGATCGGTGCGCTTGGCGGTCTATCCACGCATTCCAACGTGCAACCTTCCAATTCACGCCCCGTGGCATAACCCGCCGCGGCGGCTCCCCCCTGCTGTTCACATCCGCATTCCAGGAGAAGAGTCAATGAAGCGCATTCTCGGCATCGCCGCCGCCCTGGCCCTGTTCGGTGCCGTCCCCGCTTTGGCCCACAGCTACAAGGCCGGCCCGATCGAGATCGGCCATCCCTGGGCGCGCGCCACCGCGCCGGCGGCCCCGAACGGCGGCGCCTATCTGTCGCTGACCAACACCGGCAGCACGGAGGACCGTCTGGTTTCCGCCTCCACCCCGGCCGCCGACAAGGCGGAGTTGCACACCCATCTGAACGAGAATGGCGTGATGAAGATGCGGGAGGTTCCGGCCATTCCGGTGGCGCCGGGCGAGGAGGTGAAGCTGGCGCCCGGCGGCCTGCACATCATGCTGCTGGGCCTCAAGAAGCCGCTGGAGAAGGGGGCCCACATCCCCATGACCCTGCACTTCGAAAAGGCAGGCACCGTCGAAGTCGAGATCTCCGTCGAGGCGGCCGGACAGAGCGCGCCCCAGGCCGAAGGGCATATGGGCGCCATGGGCGGCGCCGGCCACGGCCACAACGCCGAACCGGCCAAGAAGCAGTAATGCGGAAGGCCGCCGGCAGGGGAACCGCCGGCGGCCTCTTTTCACGGAAATACGCTCGTCCCGGTCACTCCGCCGGAGCGACTCCCACCGGTTGGGGGGAGAGCTTGGCGGCTTCGGCGGCCTGATAGCGGGGCGACAGCACGCCGAAACGACGCGCCCACCATGCCGTCAGCGGCGGCGTCAGCAGCGCGGTAACCACAACGCTGGTGGCGATCAGTGCCGTGGCCGATGGGGCGACCGGCGCGAAGGTCGGCTCGATCGAAGCGATGATCGGCGGGACCGTCACAGCCGCACCGGCGGTGGAGGCGGCACCGATGCCGGCCGTACCGTTGCCCTTCGCCAGAACGACGTCGGCCAAAACCAGCATGAAACCGGTGACGGCGATCACGCCCAGCCCCAGCACGATGCCCAGCAACCCGGTGTTGAGGATCGTCGAGAAGTTCAGGTTGTTGCCCAGCGCGAAGGCGAAGAACGGCACCATCACCGAGACGCCCTGGGTGAAGAAGGCCCGCAGATCCTTGTCCAGATTGCCCAGCGCGAAGCCGATCAGGAAGGGCAGCAGGGCGCCGACCATCGTCTGCCAGGGGAAGGCCGCCAGCCCGGCGATGCCCAGCGTCACCATGGTCATGAAGGGGCCCGATTCCAGGCACATCAGGCAGAAGGCGCCGGCCTCCTCCTTGGTGCCGTACTGCTGCATCAGCGCCATGTACATGCCGCCGTTGGTGTCGTTCATCACCGCGATGATCGCCAGCACCGACAGGCCGGAGAAGAAGCCGGACGTGATGCCTTCCGCCGGGATGAACCACGAGGCGATGACGCCCGCCATGGCGGCGGTGAGGATCTTGACCGACACCAGCACGCCGCTCTTGCGCAGGACCAGCGGCGTTGCCTTCAGGCTGATGCTGGCGCCGATGCAGAAGAACCACACCGACAGGATCGGCAGCGTGCCGGTGATCAGCCCGTTGGTGAAGGACCCGAAGAATTTGCCCGTGTTGGGAGCCAACGTGTTCAGGCAGGCGCCGAGGAACAGGGGGACGATCATCATCCCGCCGGGGATGCGGTCGATCCGGGACTTGATGTTCATGGAAGACACTCCTTCGAATTTCATCCCGTCGCCGCCGCGCCCCTTCGCCATCGGGCATAATTCAGCGGCCATCAATTTTGTCAGGACGGCAGCCATGTGCCGCTTTGTGTATACTAGTATACAAGTTGTCCGGCCATTGTCAAAGCGGCGGATTGTCCGACGCGACACGTTGTCGCGCCGAAGGGGAATGAAGACGGAGACAGCAGGATAGGGACGGAGCCGCAGAGGATTAGGGCTCGATTTATTACATTTTCAGCATAAAATGCTTCTATATCGAGGCTTTCGGCCATCGAGGGCAGGAGAGTGCACCTAGGGCGAGCCCATGCCAGCGTCACTTGATCCGATCAGCCGCAGCATCATGCGGAATCAGCCTCTCCGGGATCAGCTTTCGCGAATGGGGGTGTCCGGAGAGGCGCTGCTGGTACTGTGCGGTCCCGACGGCAGCAATCTGGCGCTCAGCGAAACGACGC
The DNA here is from genome assembly GCF_003115935.1 of Azospirillum sp. TSH20. Classification (NCBI taxonomy): domain Bacteria; kingdom Pseudomonadati; phylum Pseudomonadota; class Alphaproteobacteria; order Rhodospirillales; family Azospirillaceae; genus Azospirillum; species Azospirillum sp. TSH20. The sequence goes on along the minus strand of NZ_LGQU01000136.1, from coordinate 43,156 downwards.
GGCGGTATTTCGGACCGTTGGCAAGCAAGATGCTGGGATGCGGCTGGGTGTCGGCAGTCCATCCGGACCACCAGATGGCCGCGGCCGATGCTTGGCTGAAGGCGGTCTATGACGAGGCCGCATATGACCTGCAATTGAGCTACCGGCGGCATGACGGCAGCTACCACCGCTTCGCGGTAACGGGCGTCCGCTATGTCGATGCGGATACGTGCCAGACCCACTGGCTCGTCGTATTGGAACCGCTCAGGCCAACCCTTCCGGTGGCCAGCCCGCGCGGTTTGACGCTCAGCGCGGGCGGTGGCGGGCCAGTGCGTCGGTGATGTCGAGGTCGCGGAACGGCTTTCCAATCACCGGCCGCTCACGGTGGGCATCGGGCAGCCCCTCCGCCCCATGACCGGTGGTGAAGATGAAGGGGATGCCGGCGGCGGCCAGACGGTCGGCCACCGCGTCGACCCGCTCGCCACGCAGGTTGACGTCCAGCAGCGCGATGTCGAAGCCGCCCGCCTCGATTATTTCCAAGGCCGCCGAAACCGAACCGGCCGGACCGATACAGGTGACGCCCTGGTCGAGCAGGGCATCCTCCAGGCTCATGGCGATCAACGGTTCGTCCTCGACGATCAGGACGGTCAGGTTCGACAGGTTCGCGTCGGTCACTGCGGGCTCACTCGCGACGACAATGGGATTACCAGCCGGCATCGCACGCCGGCGGGGTCGAAGGCAAGGGCAACATCGCCTTCCAACTCATGCGCCAGGCCGCGCTCGATCAGGCGGGAGCCGAAACCGCGACGGGTCGGCGGCACCACCGGCGGCCCGCCGCTCTCGCGCCAGCGCAGCACCAGCGCGCCCGCGGCAGCGCGGGAGGAGTGTCCGGAGCCGGCATGGCTCGCCGCCCCATCCCGTGCAGCCGGCCCGGCCGGCGGCGTGATCTCCCAATCCAGATCGATACGGCCGCTCTCCGCCGACAGGGCGCCGTATTTCGCGGCGTTGGTGGCGAGTTCGTGGAAGGCGAGGTGCAGCGACACCGCCACGCCGGTGGTCAGGTTGACCGGCGGGCCGCCGACCCGGACACGGCCGGCATCGACATGGGGCTCCAGCGTCAGGGCGGCGATCTCGGTCAGCGAGGCGCCCTGCCAATGGCGGCGGGTCAGCAGGTCGTGGGCCTGGGCCAGGGCACGCAGCCGCGACTGGAAGGCATCGGGGAAGGCTTCCACCGACGGCGCGGCGCGCAGGGTCTGCTTGGCGATCGACTGCACCATCGCCAGCGTGTTCTTGACCCGGTGGTTCAGTTCCTCCAGCAGCAAGAGTTGCCGCTCCTCGGCCTTCTTGCGGTCGGTGATGTTGAGCGAGACGCCGGCCAGACCGGTCGGCGCCCCGTTCTTGTCGTAGATCGCGCGGCCACGCACCTGGACCCATTGGACGCTGCCGTCGGGCCAGATCGTGCGGTATTCCATATCCAGCGGCAAACCGCTGGTCACCGCCTGCCGGACCATCGCCTGCTGAGAGTCGCGGTCGTCGGGATGGACGCGCTCCAGCAGCCGGTCATAGGTCGCAATATCGGCCGGATCGGAAAGCCCCAGATTGGCGGCGCAGATCGCCGAGACGCGCAGCCGGTTGGTCGCGAGATTGAGTTCCCAGGACCCCAGCCGCCCGGCCTCCAGCGCGAAGCGCAGACGTGCCTCGCTCTCGGCCAGGGCCGCCCGCTTGTCGGCCAGCTCGTTGCGGTCGCGCGCCTCCACCAGGGCGCGGCGGACCACGACCTGCAGGCGCTCCATGCGAAGCTTCACCACATAGTCGGTGGCGCCCTTCTTCAGCGCCTCGATGGCGTTCTCCTCGCCCAGCATGCCGGACACGAAGATGAAGGGGACGCGGGGCAGCCGGTCGCGCGCGATCGCCAGCGCCGACATGCCGTCGAAATCCGGCAGGTCGAAGTCCGACAGGATCAGGTCGTAGGGACCGCCGTCGGCGATGGCGTCGATGAAGGCCTGCCGCGTCTCGACCCGGTGAATGTCGAACGCGTGGTCGTCGATCATCATCAGATGTTCGCGCACCAGATCGGCGTCCATGCCGCTGTCCTCCAGCAGCAGGACACGGCACGGGATCGGCCGGCCCGGATCGGCCGGTCCACTGTCCGTGAAGGGGGAGCCGGCCAAGGGAGAACCGGCGGACTGGCCGGCGAAAGGTTCCATCACCTGCGCCATCAGCTGCCGCGCGGCCTGCGGGGATGACATCCGGGCGGTGGTTCGTTCAGGATCGCCCAGAAACTTCCGATGTCGCGGATCGCGTCGAAAAACTCCTTGAAGCCGACCGGCTTGACCACGAAGGCATTCACCCCCAGCCGGTAGCTGCGGACGAGGTCCTGCTCCTCCTTGGACGAGGTCAGCATGACGACGGGAATGGCGCGGGTGCTGTCGTTCGCTTTGATCCGCTGCAGCACTTCGATCCCGTCCACCTTCGGCAGCTTGATGTCCAGGATGATGACGGCCGGATATTTCGGGTCGGTCGGCTTCGACACCGCCTGCCCATCCTCGTGGAACAGGTAGGACAGAGCCTCCGCCCCGTCGCGGGCGACGACGATGTCGTTGGCGAGCTGGGCCTCGGCGAAGGCCTCCAGCGTCAGCTCCAGGTCCTTCGGGTTGTCCTCGACCAGCAGGATCGGTTTCAGCGTGGCCATGGGGCTACCTCGATTCGGCGGCTGATGACCGCGGCAGGGAGAAATGGAAGGTTGCACCGTGGTCCAGCCTGCCTTCCGCCCAGACCCGCCCGCCGTGACGCTCCACGATGCGGCGGACATTGGCGAGGCCGATGCCGATGCCCTCGAACTCCTCCTCGCGGTGCAGGCGCTGGAAGACGCCGAAGAGCTTACCGGCATAGGCCATGTCAAATCCACGGCCATTATCGCGCACGTAGAACTCATGCGCGTCGGCGGTGGTGCGGCAGCCCACCTCGATCTCCGGCGCGGCGCGGTCGCGGGTGTATTTGATGGCGTTCGACAGCAGGTTCTGCACCACCAGCCGCAGCATGGTCGGGTCGCCGTTGACGCCCGGCAGCGGATGCACGGTCCAGCGCACGTCGCGGCCCTGCAGGTCGGGTTCCAGCAGGTGGCGGACCTCATCCACCAGCCGGCCGACATCGACCTCCACCCGTGCCAGCGTCGTTCGCCCCAGCTGCGAGAAATGCAGAAGCCCGTCGACAAGCCGGCCGGCCGAACTCGCCGCCTCGATGATGCTGTCCAGATAGTGGCGCTCCCGCTCGTTCAGCTTGTCGGCGGCGCGGGAGCGCAGAAGCTCGGCATAGCTGGTGACGTGGCGGAAGGGCGCCCGCAGGTCGTGCGAGACCGAGTAGGAGAAAGCGGCCAGTTCGCCGTTGCTGCGGCGAAGCTCCTCGTTCAGGGCGGCCATCTCCTCGGCCTTGCGCAGCACGATGCTGACGATGGCGTTGCGGAAATCGCCGGCCGCCTCGATCTCGCCATGACGCCAGGGCAGGGACTGGCCGCGCACCGTCTCCTTCCAGGCTTCGAAGGAGTTGCGGGGGGAAAGCCGGCCGCTGGCGTCCAGCGGCTTGTTGGGATCGCCGGCCCAGTCGATGGACTGCACGATCTCCGGCCGGAACCACAGCAGATAGCTGGGATGGAGCTGCGAGATGGAGATCGCCAGCAGGCCGCTGGCGGTCCGCTCCATCCCGGCGGCGGCCGGGACCTCGAGGGGAAGCTGGTGACTGGCGAACAGATCCTTGATGCCCTGGCCGGCCAGCTCCGCGGCGATGGCCTCGACCACCTCCTGCGGCGGGGTGCGGCCGATCAGCCGGCAATCGCCGTCGAACAGAATCGCGGCGCCGTCGGCATTGACCAGGGCCAGCAGATCCTCGCGATCCTCGCTGAGGCCGTCGATGAAATGCTCCGCCGCCGCCATATGGGCGAGCAGCCGCGCCTGGGTGCTCTTGGAGCGGATTCGGTGGTCGGCATCCAGCGCCCGTTCCAGCGCGATCATCTGGCTGGACAGCACCTGCCCCAGCAGATCGCAGGCGGTGCGCACCGCAAAGGAGACCTGCCGCGGCTCGGCATTGTGGCAGGAGATCAAGCCCCACAGCCGGTCCCCGTCCATGACCGAGATCGACATGGAGGCCGGCGTGCCCATGTTGCGCATATATTCCAGATGAACCGGCGACACGCTGCGCAGCACGGAAAAGGTGAGATCCAGCGGCGGCGCATCCCGCCTGTCGGACAGAATCGGAACCGGTTGATAACGGGTGTCTGCGATCAGCCGCAGGCGGTTCAGCGCGTAGAGCCGCCGGGCCTGCTGCGGGATGTCGGAGGCCGGAAAGCGCAGGCCGCGGTAGGAGGGCAGGCGGCCGTTGCCGTTCTCCGCGATGACGGTGCCGTTCCATTGTTCGTCGAAACGATAGATCAGCACACGGTCGAAGCCGGTCAGCGCCCGCACCTCCTCCGCCGTGCTGGCCAGCAGGGCATCGAAGTCATGGGCCGCCTGCATGCGGCGGATGCCTTCGCGCATCTGCGGATAAAGCGCCTCCAGCGTGCCGGCGCCGGTGGCGGGCAGTTCCTCCAGTTCCAGGATCACCAGATCGCCGGAGCGGTGGGCGATCGCCTGGAAATCCCCGCCGCCGCGCAGGTGCAGGATGTCCAGTTGTACCGGTTCGGCAGGGGCGGCACGCAGCCCGCGGAGCAGCGAAGCCAGGGAGCCGGCGTCGATCAGCTGGTCGACCGGCATGCCGAACGCATCGGTGGGCGGACGGTTCAACACCGCGCCCGCTTCCGCGCTGGCGCAGACGAGACGAAGGCTGTCCACGTCGATGGCCAGGAGATGGCCGTGCGGCTGGATGCTGCCGGGGATGTGAATCGGTTCGCGCGCGCAGGCGTCGAGATCAAGCGTGCCCGCCATGGACGGGGGCCACGGTTCAGGTCCGGTTGCAGGCGTCACGGTCGTCCTTTGCTCATCTCGGTCACGAGTCCGACGGGATCTTCCCGAAACGGACCCGTTTCAATCGGGTTCCACTGACATATGCCGATGGCTTCCAACGGTATTCAGCATAATCAGCGGTATAGAAACCCTGCGTCCGCCGCGCGCACCGCCTTGAGGTGAGCGAGGCGACAGCATGTCCCTTTAGACCCTATACTTTCATTATCATAGGTTAAGTTTTTTGCTTGTCCTCAGATTTTCCAATACCTTGCTCTTTTATCATACGCCGAAGATCATATTCCGCAATCAAGCTTGGTTCCGCTTATAAGAAAACATGCCGTAAGGAATCCGCAACTGTCAGCGGCCAACAGAATGGGTAGGGAAGGGGACGCCATGAAAACCGAGGTGACGCGCCTGCTCGGCATCGATTACCCGATCGTACAGGGTGGGATGCAGTGGGTCGGGCTGGCCGAACTGGCAGCATCCGTGTCGAATGCCGGCGGGCTGGGAATCCTCACCGCGCTGACCCAGCCGACGCCCGAGGATCTGGCGCGCGAGATCGCGCGCTGCCGCGCGATGACCGACCGTCCCTTCGGCGTCAACCTGACCATGCTGCCGGCGGTGACACCGCCGCCCTACGAGCGCTATCTCGACGTCATCATCGACAGCGGCATCACCATCGTGGAGACCGCCGGCAACAGCCCGCGCGCCTTCGTCGAGCGGATGAAGGCGCACGACATCCGCATCCTGCACAAATGCACCAGCGTCCGCCACGCGCTGAGCGCGGAGCGGGCCGGCGTGGACATCATCAGCATCGACGGGTTCGAGTGCGCCGGGCATCCGGGCGAGGACGACATCCCCGGTCTGATCCTGATCCCGGCCGCGGTGCGGGCCTTGCGCATCCCGGTGATCGCCTCGGGCGGGATCGCCGACGGGCGCGGCATGGCCGCCGCTCTGGCCCTCGGCGCCCAGGGCGTCAACATGGGCACGCGCTTTCTCTGCACGCGGGAGGCGCCGGTGCATGACAGCATCAAGCAGGCACTGGTCGCCGCCGGCGAGCGCGACACCAACCTGATCCTTCGCAGCATGCGCAACACCGCCCGCGTGTTCAAAAACGCCGTGTCGGACGAGGTCGTCGCGCTGGAAAAACGTCCCGGCGGCGCGCAGTTCGAAGAGGTTCGGCCGCTCGTCGCCGGGCAGCGCGGCCGAACCGCGCTCCAGTCCGGCAATGTCCAGGATGGGGTGGTTTCGGCCGGCATGGTGATCGGCCTGATCGACGACATCCCGACCTGCGACGACCTGATCCGCCGCATGGTCGCCGACTGCCGTACCCACCTGCGCCGCGCCCTGGCGATGGCGGAGGAATGAACAGGCAGGGCGGGGCAGGGTCGGAAGTTCGGTCAGAAGATCAGCTTCACGATTCCGGTGACGACCAGCAGGCCGATGATGAAGATGATTAGAATGGCCCAGCCGAAAATCTTGAGCATGGTGTCGGTCCCTTCAGTCGCTTCGTTCATGACGCCGCCAATCATCCGGCGTTGCCACGGTCATGCTTGGATCAACCGATCCACGGCGAAGCGGTTCCCGCAGGACGGGCAAAGATGTTCATCGCGCACCGTCCCGATGGAACGCCCCCCCTCAGCGGACCCAAAAAACACATAAGCATTCTTATGGAAATAAAATGGCGGGGAGGGCCGGGCATTGGGGAAATCCCTGATCGGAAAATCGCCGCTCGCTGCGCAGGACTTCCGCCTCCTGCCGCGTATAAACCGCTGACAGAAACCGGGAGCGGGCGGAATACGGCGTGGAGCCTACCGAGGAAACGGTGACCGACGAGGCGTTGATGGCGGACGCTGCGGCCGGTGACCGGAAAGCGTTTGGAACACTCACGCGCCGGCATCTGCGCCGCAGCATCGCCTTGGCCCAACGGGTTGTCGGGAACGCCGCCGACGCCGAAGAGGTTGCGCAGGACGCCTTCCTGCAGATTTGGGCCAATGCCGACCGTTGGCGCGGCGATGGAACCCGCTTCACCACCTGGCTGTACAGGATCGTGGTGAATCGCGCCATCGACTACAAGCGGCGGCGCAGCTTCGCCCCCCTGGACGATGCCGGCGAGATCGCCGATCCGGCCTGGAGCGCCGAGACGGTGATCGACGGCATGCGGATCGGTGCCGCGGTGGATGCCGCGATCGCCGCCTTGCCCGAACGGCAACGGGCGGCGCTCAGTCTCTGCTACCATGAGGAGATGACGTGCGCTGAGGCTTCGGAAATATTGCAGGTGTCTGTTTCGGCTATGGAAAGTCTGCTGGTCCGGGCGCGCCGCGTCGTGCGGGCCCGGCTTCAACCCCTGATCCGTCAGAAGGACGGTGCACGGTCATGACGCTCAAAGAGTTCAAACGCTATGCCGCCGCCTACGGCGCCGACCTGGACCGTTGGCCGCGCTCCGCCAGGGTGGATGCGCTGGCCCTGCTGGACGGCAGCGCCGAAGCCCGCGACCTGCTGGCCGACGCCGCCATCACCGACGTGCTGCTGGACGCCGCCTCGACCCCGCTGGTCTCTGTCCGGCGCGAGGCGCAGGTCTATGACCGCATCGCCGACTGTCTGGCACAGCGGATCGTGCCGGATTTCGTTCCCTGGTTCCTGTCGCGGCCGCCCTTCCGCCCTGCCCCGCTCGCCGGCTTCCTGGCCAGCATGGCGCTGGTCGGCTTCCTCAGCTACAGCCAGGGCCTGATTTCCTTCGAAAAGATGAGCACGCCCGCCCTATCCGGCGTGATGATCGTCAGCTATCTGGGAGACGTGCGATGACGCCGGCCATTCGGCGCCGCTGGCCCTGGTTCCTTCTGGTCGGGTCCCTTGCGCTCAACATGCTGGCCGGCGGCTTCGTCGTCGCCCACGCTTTCCGCCCGCCACCTCCGCCGCCCGGCGGGCCCGAGCATCTGCTGGAGCGCTTCGTCGACGACGTGTCGGGGCACCTGTCGCCGGCCGATGCCGCGATCCTGCGCAAGGCGATTGACGATGCCCGCCCGCTGTTCGTCCGCATGCATGTCAGCCGCGAGGAATTCGCGCCGCGCCTGCGCATGGCCCTGATGGCCCAACCCTTCGATTCAGCCGGCCTCAAGGCCCTGTTCGACAGCGTCCACGCCAACGACGCAGCGTTGCGCACCGAGATTGAGACTCGCGTCGTCGACACCCTGTCACGCCTTTCCCCCGAAGGCCGCCTGCGTCTGGCCGAAAGCCGCCTTCCCTGATCCTTTCGGTTGGACCGGTGGCAGACACTTTTTGGGGTCCGGCCGGGATGGCAAGTCCGTCCCGGCCCTTTTTCTTCGCCGAAAAAAGAAAGGGCGGCCTAACGGTATCACCGCCGGGCCGCCCCTAAGTCGGTTCGGGAGGAAACGCAACCAAGTTGCACGCAGAGGTATAGGGCCAATATGGTTAACGGCCGATGAATGGTGGGAAGAAAACATCCCCTACCACTTTTTTGTGAAAAACTGCCGCGAATGGTTGCGCTTCGGCTTGGGCTATCCGTCCCTCTGCCGAAAGGCCGGGGTGGCGTCCCCCCGCCCCGACGCGCTATGACAGACACCCTTTTGTTCGTCACAAGTCCGCAGGATCCCTGCCTCATGCTGTCCATCAGCCAGCGCATCGCCGACGAACTGTCGGTCCGCGAGTCCCAGGTCGCTTCCGCCATCGCCATGCTCGACGAGGGATCGACCGTTCCCTTCATCGCGCGTTACCGCAAGGAGGCGACCGGCGGCCTGGACGACACCCAGCTCCGCACCCTGGAGGAGCGTCTGGGTTACCTGCGGGAGCTGGAGGACCGTCGCGCCAGCATCCTGTCGACCATCCAGGAGCAGGGCAAGCTGACGCCCGAACTGGAGCGCCAGATCAAACAGGCCGACACCAAGACCCGGCTTGAGGATCTTTACCTGCCCTACAAGCAGAAGCGCCGCACCAAGGCCCAGATCGCCCGCGAGGCCGGACTGGAGCCGCTGGCCGACGCGCTGCTGGCCGACCCGAAGAAGAATCCCGACGCCGAGGCCGCCGCCTTCGTCGACGCCGACAAGGGTGTTGCTGACGTCAAGGCGGCGCTGGACGGCGCCCGCCATATCCTGGTCGAACGCTTCGGCGAGGATGCCGAACTGGTCGGCCGCCTGCGCACCGCCATGGCGGACAAGGGCGTCGTCACCTCCAAGGTGATCGAGGAGAAGAAGGCGGAGGGCGCCAAATTCTCCGACTATTTCGACTTCTCGGAGAACTGGTCGAAGCTGCCGTCGCACCGCGCGCTGGCGCTGTTCCGCGGCCGGGCGCAGGGCGTGCTCGACATCCGCCTGGATCTGCCGGTCGAAGAGGGCCAGCCCCACCCGGCGGAGGGCACCATCGCCGTCCACACCGGCATCCGCGACCAGGGCCGCCCGGCCGACAAGTGGCTGTCCGACGTGGTGCGCTGGACCTGGAAGCTGAAGATCGGCCCGCATATCGAGACCGATCTGATGGGGAGCCTGCGCGAGCGCGCCGAGGACGAGGCGATCCGCGTCTTCGCCCGCAACCTGCACGATTTGCTGCTGGCCGCCCCCGCCGGCCAGCGCGCCACAATCGGGCTCGATCCCGGCATCCGCACCGGCGTGAAGGTCGCCGTCGTCGATTCCACCGGCAAGCTGGTGGAGACGACGACCATCTATCCGCACCCGCCGCGCAACGACTGGGACGGCTCCCTCGCCGTGCTGGCGGCGCTGGCGGCGCGGCACAAGGTGGAACTGATCTCCATCGGCAACGGCACCGCGTCGCGCGAGACCGACAAGCTCGCCGCCGACCTGATGAAGCGCCACCCCGAACTGTCCCTGACCAAGCTGGTGGTCAGCGAGGCCGGCGCCTCGGTCTATTCGGCGTCCGAAACAGCGGCGCACGAGTTCCCCGGCCTGGACGTCAGCCTGCGCGGCGCGGTGTCCATCGCCCGCCGCCTGCAGGACCCGCTGGCCGAGCTGGTGAAGATCGAGCCGAAGTCGATCGGCGTCGGCCAGTACCAGCATGACGTCGCCGGCGGCAAGCTGGCGCGCTCGCTGGATGCGGTGGTTGAGGATTGCGTGAACGCCGTCGGCGTCGACCTCAACACCGCGTCGATCCCGCTGCTGACCCGCGTGTCGGGACTGAACGAGACCATCGCCCGCAACATCGTCGAGCATCGCGACCGCAACGGCGCCTTCCGCTCGCGCAAGCAGTTGCTCGACGTGGCGCGGCTGGGGCCGAAGACGTTCGAGCAGGCCGCCGGCTTCCTGCGCATCCGCGACGGCGAAAATCCGCTCGATGGCTCCGCCGTCCATCCGGAAGCCTATCCGGTGGTCCAGCGCATCGTGAAGACCACCGGTCGCGACCTCGGCAGCGTCATCGGCGACGCCCGCTTCCTGCGCGGCCTGAATGCGGAGGAGTTCACCGACGAGCGCTTCGGCCTGCCCACCATCGAGGACATCATCAAGGAGTTGGAGAAGCCCGGCCGCGACCCGCGTCCGGAGTTCAAGACCGCCACCTTCAAGGAGGGAGTGGAGGAGCTGAAGCACCTTCAGCCCGGCATGATGCTGGAGGGCGTGGTGACCAACGTCACCGCCTTCGGCGCCTTCGTCGACATCGGCGTCCATCAGGACGGGCTGGTGCATATTTCCCAGCTTGCCAACAGCTTCGTGAAGGACCCTCACACGGTGGTGAAGGCCGGCGACGTGGTGAAGGTGAAGGTGCTGGAGGTGGACATTCCCCGCAAGCGCATCGCCCTGACCATGCGCATGGGCGAGGAAGCGCCCCGCCCGGCCCGTCGGGAAGAGCGCCGCGAGGACCGGGGGCCTGCCCGTCCGCCGCAGCAGCAGGATCGACGCCCGGCGGCGCCTGCGCCCAAGGCAGCACCAAAGCCGGCCAAGGCGCCGGAGCCGATCAACAGCGCCTTCGCCGAGGCGTTCGCCAGGGCGCAGTCGGGCAAGAAGAAGTGAGGTTTGGGTAGGGTGATGCCCCCTCCCTCCCACGGCTTCGCCGCGGGTCCCTCCCTCCCCCGCTTTCAGCGGGAGAGGGAGGATTTGCAAAGAGGCGGCAGTCCCCTCTCCCACCAAAGGTGGGGGAGGGTCAGGGAGGGGGCAGAGCGTCCGCCATCAGACGGACGCCGAGCCCGCCAATGGCAGCGGCCGCAACCCGGTCGACCCAGCGCTTGGACCTGAGATAAGCGGCGCGTGGCCGGCCGGCGGAAAAAGCCGCGGCGACGATCGCGTACCAGCCCGCTTCGATGAAAAAGATCGCCGGCGGCAGGAAAACGAACAGCCAGAGCGGCGGTTCGGTCGGCATCAGCGCGGCAAAGATGCTGCCATAGACGAGCGCCGTCTTCGGGTTGCTCAATTGCGTCAGCAGCCCGAACAGCAGCGGCCGCATCAGCCCGGCGGGTGCCGTCTGCCCCTCCTCCGCCACCACCAGAGCCTCCGCGGCTCCGCGCCAGATTCTGACCGCGAGATAGAGCAGATAGGCGCCACCGACCAGCTTCAGCACCGCATAGAGCCAGCCGACCTGCGACAGCAGGGCATGCAGACCCAGCAGCGCCAGGGACGCGAAAAACACACCGCCGATCCCCATGCCAATCGCGGTGGCCAAGCCGGCCCGGCGGGATACGGCGATGGAGGTGCGGGCGACCAGCACGAAGCTCGGTCCCGGACTGGCGGCGCCGACAGCGATGGCACCGGCGATGCTGACGAAGGCAAGTACGGGATCCATGATCGCTCCCCTTCCGCTTGAAGGCGGAGACGATATCACAACCGAGACGCTGCGCGAATGCTGCACAAAAAAGTCCCCTCGTCCGCGGGGGGAACGAGGGGACGAAGGCCGATGGTTTGGCCGTTACGGGGATGTCATTCGGCCGCCATCAGCACCGGAGCCTCGTCACGCACCCGGTTCACCGCGACATAGCGGTCGAGCGCGTCCAGGCATTCGCTGAGGGTTCCGGAACCGACCGCGCGGCAATCCTCGAAGGCGTGCGGCTCGGGGCGGAACCAATGGGTGATGTAGCATTCCTCGCGCCCATCCAGGCTGAGGGTGAGGGCGAAGCGGCCCTCACGCCCGAGACGGGCTTGAGCGGCGCGCAGACGCGCCTGGACCTCTTCTATCGTCATGAGATGATATCCTTCCCTTGATGCCGTCTGCGGTCAGGCGGCGTGGGCGAACGTCCTGTCTTCCGATTCCGAGTCTTCCAACCGGCGAGCCCAGTCGATGTCACGCGACAGGGACTCGACGAGGACGCGGGCCGCCCCTGCCGTTTCCGCCGGGGTGTCGGACCGCAGCAGTCCCGAAAGCCGCATCGCCAGCGTTTCGGCCTCCGCCTCCACCCAGCGGGCGTAGTGGCGGCGGCGTTGATCGCGATTCCAGTACCAGCGCGGAAGCTGGGCGTTGGCACGCTCGAACTCGCCTTCCCAGGCGCTCATGCGGAACAGTCCGCTGGGCGACCGGTCGCCGGTGCTGTGAGTCGCCCTAGGAGTCGACCTTGTCATGGCGTTCCGTCAGGCGGCTTCCCGCCCGTCCTCTTCCTCGCGCTTCAGAATCTCGGCCTTCTTCTGGGCGAACAGGCCGGTGATGCGGTGCTGGGCGGCGCGGTCGATGGCACCGATCTCGCGCAGGCGGGTGCCGACGCCGGACCGCCAGACCTCCTCCAGGTCGTCCAGATCCAGGCAGGCCCCCAGCCGGCGCTTCACCTCCGCCTCGAAAGACTCGACGGCGGCGGGCTGCAGGTCCGGGTTGGCCTTGGCGGCATAGAAGGCCTCCGACTCCTCCCGGTACTTGCTGTCGTCGAACTGGCCCATATAGACGTCGGCGGCCAGCCCGAGCTGCAGCAGGCATTTGCCGACCGCATCGGTCATCGACATCTTGAAGCACTCGTCGTCCGGCATCTCCATGCCGTTGCGACGGCGGACCATCTCGGTCCCGCCCCACTGCGGGCCGGTGAAGCACTTCTCCTTCGTCTCCGGATCGATGTACCAGACACGGGCGCAGATGAAGATCATCCGTTCCGCGATGGTCCAGTCCACCTGCTCATAGCCCCAGCCCTTGCCGATCGGGCCGAACACCTCCGTCATCATCTGGAAGCGCCAGGTCGGGTCGATCTGCGTGCCGCGGAAGCCGCCGGAGCGGGTGAAGGGCTTGGTCGCCTTCGGGTCGGTGCGCTTCAGCCGGTTCCACAGGAACATGGTGTCGATTCGCTGCGGCTCCTCAGCCCGGCTGCCGCCGGCGGCCCCCTTGGACCCGTGGGAGCCGCGGCTGCCGCCGGTCTTCGGCTCGGCCTGGGTGGTCTCCGTCACGTTGGACTCGGTTACGCTCGATTCGGGGGTTTCGGTATCGGCAACGACGTGGTCGGTCTTGCTCATGCGTCCCATGATTTGGGTCCTTCTTGTCCAAACGTTTCGGCTCTCCCCTCACCCCAGCCGGCGGTCAGCACTGTTTCCAGGCTGAACTCCACCGCGTTCGGGTCAGCGGAGGGTCCCCAGGATTGCGCCTCTGCCAAGGAACGGCGCGGCGGTGCGCCATAGCGCAGGCTGAGCCGGCCCTCGCGGTCGCGCGCGAGATAGAGGCCACCTGACCGGCCGTCAGCCTGATCGATGGCAACAAAAGCGATGCGGGCATCGTCCGGCATCAGCGCCTTCAGAGCGGCCTCGTCCTCCTTCACCGCCAGCGCAGCCGCCCGGTTGGCGACCAGACGGTCGGCGAGCGCGCGGAAGCGGTTGTGCCGCCCCATGTCGAAGACGCGGCCGTTCTCATAGGACGGCGCGTCCATCGGCAGCGGATCCGACGGCTCGACGTCGTTGACGACGTGCCACCAGAAGGCCTCCAGCGTCTCCACCAGCCGCTCGACATCGTCCGGGCGCCGATCCACCGTCATCAGGCTGTGGCCGGTCGGGCGCAGGATCGACAGCAAAGCGCGGTCCAGCCCGACCACAGCCAACTGATGCTGGACCTGCCAGTGGTAGCGGCGGGCAAGGTCGGCATCGGTCTGGAAGCCGCTGTTGAACTTCGCCTCCACGATGGTGTCGAGCGCCCCATCGGCCACGCTGCTGGTCAGGAAGTCGGGGTGGGCGACCATCCAGTCATGCTCGGCATGGCGATAGGTGTCGGGAGCCTCCACGCAAGCGCGGCCGGTGGCATGGGCGACGAAGCGCGGGTGCAGATGCTCGGTCGCGATGCCGATCTGCACCGCGGCGACGAGATCCAGAGTCTCGGGTTCGACCCGGCCGGTCTTCTCGCGCCACAGCGACAGCCAGTCGCCGGCCATCACGCGCGTTGCGTCCGAAGACCCGATCCGCCCCGCCCGCAAGTCCCGCTGTGCCTGAGTGATCGCCATGCTTTTCCCGACTTTCCGAACCCCGAAGCGTGACCGTCGCTGCGACTTCGCAGCATGTTTTTCTGACGGCCTCACCGGACCCTGAATATGGGATGCGAACACGCAGCTTTCAAGAACAAAACGTGAACCTATGGCTTGGCCGTAGACCAGCTCAAAGTCCTGAAAACACGCTATATTTGGTGTCTTCTGACGAGAGTCATCACAAGACAAAACGGACGGAGTAGAGACGTCCGTTTTTGCGAGTCGCGGGGGATTGGAACGCGCGCCGCGACTCGTGCCGCAGCAGCCTTTTACATGCGAAGCGCTCGCACCACGTGGACGGCGACTCCGGCCACATGGGCGCGGTCGAAGGCAGTGGGGCGGCAGTCGGGATCGGTCGAAACCGGCATCAGGTGGGGCGGGAAGAAGCGGTAGCCGCAGATCGTGCCCTCGCCCACCGTCACCACCACGTCCCCGGTCTGCGGGGTCAGCACGTCCAGCGGTTCCAGCACCACGCAGTCGCGCGGCAGCACCCCGGCGGCGTCCAGGCTCTTGGACAGGATGCGCAGCGCGAAGGCCCGGCGGGAGGTGCGGCCGTCCATGGCGACGGAGGCGGCGCCGTCCTTCAGCGCCCCGGCCAGGAACGCCTCCCCTGCCCGGCGGCCGAGGTCGAGGAAGATGTGCGCCTGCTCCAGCGTCAGCACCGGCACGCGGGAAACCGGCGCATAGGCGTGGTCGTCAAGGAAACGCGGCTCCGACCCGGCGACGCGGGCCAGCCGGGCCAGCGTGTCGGCGCTGGGCACGCTGCCCATCACCGGATCGCGCAGGAAACGGGTCAGGTTGGTCGCGGTAACGTCGGCCAGGCGCGCCCAGCCGCCGGCGCTCCAGCCCTTCGCCTCCATGACGCCGGTCATCCAGCGCAGGATGGCTCGCCGCGTGTCGTCCATCGCTTTCCCCCTCGCCGTCCCCCACCCCTGTCCTACACGGTCCGGACGGGGTGGGGGAAGGCGCGAAGGACTAAAGGCCGCCGCGATTTCGCAGTGCCGCCTTGGACTCGGCAATGCAGGCCCCATCTGTGCGGCAGCGAAATCACCTGGGAGAAGCCTCCATGATCGTCACCAGCACCGATTCCGTCGAGGGCCGCCAGATCACCCAGTATCTCGGCATCGTCGCCGGCGAGGCGATCATGGGCGTCAACGTGTTCCGCGACCTGTTCTCCTCCGTGCGCGACATCGTCGGCGGCCGGGCCGGCGGCTATCAGGCGGCGTTGCGCGATGCCCGCGAGGCGGCCTTCGCCGACCTGGAGGAGTCGGCCCGCGCGCTGGGCGCCGACGCCGTGGTCGGCATCGACGTCGATTACGAGGTGCTGGGCAAAGAGAACGGCATGCTGATGGTGTCGGTGAACGGCACCGCCGTCCGGCTGCGCTGACGCCCCGCCCCTCCCACCCGCCTGCCCGGGTTGCCTGACCGTAAGCGTCACCGATGGCGGCTGGACAGCCGCAACCTTATGGGTAGACTGCGCCACCGGAATAGAGTGTCAGGCGAACAATTCTGGAGGGGGATGCTTATGCGTGGGGTTGTCCGCGGTTCCATCTGGTCCGGCTGCCTCGGCGGCCTCGCCATGGCGGCCTGTCTGTTCGGCACCCTGCCGGCGCTGGCGTTGGACGGCATCGTCGAGAAGAAGGTCTTCGAGATGCCGTCCTACACCACCACCGGCGGCGGGACGATCAAGAACGTCCGCATCGGCTGGGAAAGCTACGGCAAGCTGAACGACGCCAAGGACAACGTCATCCTCGTCACCCACTTCTTCAGCGGCAGCAGCCACGCCGCGGGTAAATACAAGGCCGACGACGCCGCGCCCGGCTATTGGGACAGCATCATCGGCCCCGGCAAGCCGCTGGACACCGACAAATACTTCATCATCAGCTCCGACACGCTGGTGAACCTGTCGCCGAAGGACCCCAACGTCGTCACCACCGGCCCGGCCAGCATCAATCCGGACACCGGCAAGCCCTATGGCATGAGCTTCCCCGTCGTCACCATCCAGGATTTCGTCAATGTCCAGAAGGCGCTGATCGACAGCCTGGGGATCAAGACTCTGCAGGCGGTGATGGGCGGCTCGATGGGCTCGCTCCAGGCTTTCGAATGGGGGGCCGACCACCCGGAGATGGTCAAGCGCGTCATCGCCGCCATCGGCGGGCCGGAAACCGATCCGTTCCTGATCGGCTGGCTCAACCTGTGGGCTGCGCCGATCAAGCTCGATCCCAACTGGAACAACGGCGATTATTACGGCAAGGCGGAGCCGAAGGCCGGCCTGACCGAGGCGCTGAAGCTGGTCACCCTGCAGGCGCGGCACTGGAAATGGGCCGACGCCGCCTTCGGCCGCAAATGGGCGGAGGATGGCAAGGATCCGAAGGCGGCGATGGGCAACCAGTACGCCATCGAAGCTTGGCTGGACAAGGCCGCCGCCGGCCGCGCCGCGGTCAGTGACGCCAACCATTTCCTCTATCTGGTGAAGGCCAACCAGACCTTCGTCACCGGCAACGGCGCCTCGCTGGAGGATGGGCTGGCGAAGATCAAGGCGCCGGTGCTGCTGATCCCGTCGGCCGACGACCTCGTCTTCCCGCCCGACCGCAACATGCGCCCGCTGAAGGACCGGCTGGAAAAGCAGGGCAACACGGTGGAGTACACCGAGTCGATCACCTCGACCCTCGGCCATCTCGACGGGGTGGTGAACATCGGCAAGGCGGGCGACACGATCGCGCAGTTCCTGGCGAAGTGAGTGGTGTGGGGGCGTCTTTGCGGATGCCCCCTATTCCCCGCCCCCCTACTCTCCGATCGGCGCCCCGCGGAAGTTCAGCAGGCTCGGCGCCTTGTCAATGATCTCTTCCAGGATCAGTGAGGCGGTCTCCAGATCGCGGTCCAGGTCCGGCCCGAGCTTGCCGGCATAGTTGGGCCGCTTCAGCTTTTCCGCCGCGTCGTGCAGGCTTCGCAGCTCGGCCACGAAGATCTCGCGGGCGCCCATCGGCAGAATCGGATTCGCCGACAGCACGAAGAAGAAGCGCATGCTCGCCCGCACCAGAAGCGCCAGCATCACCATGTCCAGCTTCTCGAACTGGTCGCGCAGGTCGTCCGAACGGGCGTCGACCAGATTGCGCATGCGCTGCTCGATCAGGATGACCAGCGCCTGGAACTCGCCGACCTTGTCGCGGAAGTCGCGATAGGCGCCGAAGCTGTGCTTGCTCGCCTCATGCTCGGCCAGTTGGGCCAGCTTCGACGCTTCACGGCACTGGCGCTCCAGCGCGCCCAGCAGTTCCTTGACCTCGGCTCGGGTATATTGGCGCTTGCTCATGGGGCTCGACTGGGGGGCTCGGCAGGATTCGGACGTGCGTTCGGACGATCGGTCAAGCTATAGCACAACCCCAGGGCAGCAACCTATCACGCTTAGTGATCCGCCTTCACCGGCGCTCCCGGCCGGCGCACCAGCGGCATGAACAGCAGCGCACCGAAGAACACCGCCGACATCAGCAGCATGGCGTCGTTGAAGGTCAGGATCAGCGCCTCGCGCTGGACCAGCCCGACCAGCCGGGCCATCGCCGCGGCGGTGGGATCGGCCACCAGCCCGTCGAAGCGCTGGCTGAGGTTGTCGACCATCTGCTGCACCTCCGGCCGGGCGAGGTTGACGTTGTCGCCGAGTCGGTTCAGGTGCAGCGCGTTGCGGTCGGTCAGCACCGTGTTGATTGCGGCAAGGCCGATGGCGCCGCCCAGGTTGCGCATCAGGTTATACAGGCCCGACGCGTTCTTCAGCTTGTCCGGCGGCAGAGTGCCAAGCGCCACGCTGTTGATCGGGATGAAGCACAGCATCAGCGACATGCCGCGCACCGCCTGCGGCAGGAACAGCTCCCAGAAGCCGGTCTCGGCGGTGAAGTGGCTGTTCAGCCAGACGCCGGTGCCGAACAGGATCAGTCCAAGCGCCAGCATGGCGCGCAAATCCATCCGCTTCGACAGGGCGCCGGCAATGGGGGCCGACATGAACTGGAAGGCGCCGGTCACGAACATGATCTCGCCGATCTGCAGGCTGTTGAAGCCGCGCACGCGGGCCAGGAACAGCGGCTGCAGATAGACCGAGCCGTAGAGGCCGATGCCCAGGATGAAGCTGTAGAGCGACCCGATGGCGAAGTTGCGGTCGGCGAAGGCGCGCAGTTCCACGATGGGGTTGCGGTAGGACAGCACCCGCCAGAAGAATCCGACGGCGGAGACGGCCGCCACCACCGCCAGCCCGAAGATCACCTCGTCGTCGAACCAGTCGTTCCGCGGCCCCTCCTCCACCACATATTCCAGGCTGCCCAGGAAGGCGGCCATCAGCGCCAGCCCGACGAAATCGAAGCCTTTGCGCAGTTCCGGGTTCGGCCGGTCGACATCGACCAGGAACCAGACCAGCGAGGTCACCAGGATGCCGGGAATGACGTTGGCCAGGAACAGCCAGTGCCAGGACATGTGCTGGGTCAGATAGCCGCCCAGCGTCGGGCCGATGGTCGGCGCCATCGTGGCGACCAGCCCCATCATCACCGAAACGCCCGCCCGCTTCTCCGGCGGGAAGATCATGAAGCTGGTGGCGAACACCGTCGGGATCATGGCGCCGCCGATGAAGCCCTGCAGCGCGCGCCAGACGATCATCGATTCGATGCCGCCGGCAAAGGCGCAGGCGACGCTGGTCAGGGTGAAGCCGGCGGCGGCCACGGTGAACAGCACGCGGGTCGACAGGATGCGCGACAGGATGCCCGACAGCGGGATCATCACGACCTCCGCGATCAGGTAGGAGGTCTGCACCCAGGAAATCTCGTCGGCGCTGGCCGCCAGCCCCGCCTGGATTTCCGACAGCGAGCTGGAGACGATCTGGATGTCGAGGATCGCCATGAACATGCCGACGACCATCGCGAAGAAGCCGGCGATGTCGCGGGATGTGAGCGGGCGCATGCCCTGGGCCGGTGTCGCCATGGAACCGCTGCCTTCCGTCGCGGCCGAACGACTGCCGCCCCCAAAGGAGGGGGCGCGGCTCCGGCCTGAATGTCTCTCTGATTGATGGCGGGAACGCCGCCCCCGAAGGGGGAGAAGGGGCGGCGCCCCCGCCGGAGCGTGACCGCCGCTTACCTGGCGGCCACCGCCTGCTTGTCGGACAGCGCGCCGAACACGCCGCCGCTCGCCACATGCGGCTGGGCATCGGCGCCGCGGGTGTCGACCTCCGCCACCACCGACAGGCCGGGACGCAGCAGGCCGGCCAGCGCGTTGTCGCGCGGCAGGGCGATCCGCACCGGCACCCGCTGCACGATCTTGGTGAAGTTGCCGGTCGCGTTCTCCGGCGGCAGCAGCGAGAATTTGGACCCAGACGCCGGGGCGAAGCTTTCCACCGTACCGATCAGATGGCGGTCGGGGAAGGCATCGACGGAAATGCTGACCTGCTGGCCGGGGCGCATGTGCGCCAGCTGGGTCTCCTTGAAGTTGGCGACCACATAGACGTCGGGCAGCGGCACCAGCGACAGCAGCTGCACGCCCGGCCGGGCATATTGGCCGACCTGGACGCCGCGGTTGCCGATCACGCCGTCGACCGGCGCGCGGATCACGGTGTTGTCCAGATCGTTGCGCGCGGTCTGCAGCGTCGCCTGGGCCTGGGCCAGATGGGCCTCCGTCTCGGTCCGGGTGGCGTGCAGGACGTTGACCTGCTCGTTTTCCGACGCCAGCGCCGCCCGCGCCTTCGCCACCTGGGCCACCGCCTTGCGCAGGTCGGCGTCGGCGGTCTCCAGCTTCTGCCGGCTGGTCCAGCTGTCGCTGGCCAGCGACCGGCTGCGCTCGAACTCCTGCTGGGCACGGCGCTGTTCGGCCTCGGCGCTCGCCAGCGTGGCGGCAGCCTGATCGATCACCGTGCGCTGTAGCTCCAGCTTGCTGTCCAGCGTGCCGAGCGCCGCCTTCTGCGCGGTGACGGCGGCCTCGGCCTCCGCCACCTTGGCACGGAAATCCTGGTCGTCCAGCACCGCCAGAACGTCGCCCGTCCGCACCAGCTGGTTTTCCGCGACCTTCACGTCACGGACATAGGCGGAAATCTTCGGGCTGACGACGGTGATGTCGCTCTGCACATAGGCATTGTCGGTCGACTCCAGGAACCGGCCCGTGGTCCACCAATGTTCGCCGGCGACGGCGCCACCTGCCAGCACAGCCAGCGCAACGCCCGACAGCACGATCTTCCGTACGCCATTCGCCATTGTCTCTATCCCCAATCCACTGCGGTCCGATCCGCATTTCCGCCGATGCGCTCTTTCCGGCGCCGTAACGGAAAAGAAACTGAACCGTTCAGTTTAGTCTTGTCGGAAGATGGCGGACGACCTATCTGTTGTCAAGACCGAACTGAACGGTTTAGTTTTTGGCAATTGGTGTCAGGAGGCTTGTCGGGCGATGCAGAACGCGGTAGGGGCCAGGAACATGGACCGAGGCAGCATGGACTCCGGCGAGACGCGCATGACCACATTGGTTGCCCCCACTCCCGAAGCAGGATCGAAGCAGGCCCAGATCATGGAGGCCGCAGGCACCCTGTTCCTGGAACATGGTTACAGCGCCGTCAGCATGGATGCCGTCGCCAAGAAGGCGAACGTGTCCAAGGCGACCCTGTACGCGCATTTCGGCAGCAAGGAGGAGCTGTTCCGGGCGATGGTCGCCTGCGAATGCGCGAACTCCGTAATGAGCAGCGTCTGGAGCGAGGCGATGGACCTGCCGGCGGCGGACGGCCTGCGCCTGATCGGCCGCACCTTCGTCCGCTTCATCGCTTCGCCGAAGGCGCTGGGCGTCTATCGGATGGTGCTGGGCGAGGTGCTGCGCCAGCCCCAGCTCGCCCAGGCCTTCTATGAAAGCGGCCCGGCCGAGACCTTCCAGCGCGCCCGCCAGTTCATGACCCATATGGCGGACAAGGGCGAACTGGCGATCACCGACTGCGATCTCGCCACCCACCAGTTCTTCGGGCTGCTGAAGGCGAACATGCACATGAAGCTGCTGCTGTGCCTGAGCGAGCGGCCGAGCGACGACGAGTTGGAGCGCTACGTCGACGCCGCCGTCGACCTGTTCGCCAAGGGCTATGCCCCGAACAAGGGCTGACCCAAGCGTTCACAACCCAAAATTGGCGCCCGAAGCAATCTTGCTGCAATAATCAGGAAACCCGGCGCAGAGTTGACCCCCGCGGCTTGTCACCGGCAAAGGCTTCGTATAGCGTGCCCAGACATACCGGCGTAACGGTGCGTAACGGGCTTGCCGATGGATTTCGAGACCACCTTCATCGCGCAGGTCATCACTGTCATAGGCTTTGCGATCGGGCTGTCCATCGTTGTGGCCTCCGGCCGCTACCCCCGTCACATCCGCGGATCCCTGCGGGCCTATTCTTACGGAAAATTCCTGCTGGGCTCCGCCTTCCTCATCGCCGGGTTTCGCGGGGGCCAGGCACCGGAAATTCTGATTCCGCTCGCCAACGGAATTGGACTCGCCGGATTGTCGATGAACTACACCAGCGTACGCCATCTTCAGAACCGACCGGTCTGGCCCTTCGTGCCGGCGGCGGTGGGGGCGGCAGTGGGCCTGTCCTGCCTCCTGTTGCTGTTCGCCGGCGGCGGCATCGCCTGGGTGCGCGCCCTGGTCAGCTTCGCGACGTCGGCAGTGCTGCTGGTGATCGCCTTCGAGGTGCTGGTCCGTTACCAGGGGCGCGGCATACCCCACTATGTCACCGGACTGCTGTGCGCCTCCCTCGCCGTCGTCTATCTTGTCCGCATGTCCGCCGGTATGGCGCAGGAAGACGCCCCGACCACCTATATGCTGGATGACCGCGTCGAACGGGCGACCTTCCTGCTGTCGCTGCTGGGGACCGTCATCGGGGCGATCAATTACGTCCTGATGGCCAGCGACGAGTTCAACCGCGAGCTGGCCAAGCTCGCCCACACCGACGGGCTGACCGGCGCCCTGAACCGCCGCCGCCTGTTCGAAATGGGCGAGGTCGAATTCCGTCGGGCCCGCCGATATGGGCGCGAGCTGACCGTGCTGGTGCTCGACATCGACCGTTTCAAATCGATCAACGACCACGCCGGCCATCCCTTCGGCGACCGGGTGATCCGGGCGGTGGCCGACTGCTGCACCGGGCAGATCCGGCACGAGGATGCCCTGGGCAGGATCGGCGGGGAGGAATTCGCCATCCTGCTGCCCGAAACCGGGGCGGAGGCCGGCCGGATGCTGGCCGAACGGCTGCGCGGCGCCATCGAACGGCAGCTGGCCCAGCTCGGCGCGGAAGCCGGGGTGACGGTGACCTGCAGCATCGGCGGCGTCAGCCTGACCAGGGAGCACAGCGAGTTTTCCGATCTGATGGCCCAATCGGACACCGCCCTCTACGACGCCAAGCACGCCGGGCGCAATCAGGTCCGCTTCTTCCCCGAAGCGGCCCATCCGGTGCCCCTGCCCGCCTGATATCCGCCTGCGATCCGGCAAGCGGAGCCGGTTAGAAAAAGCGGCCGGCGCACGGCCGCCTTTACCCGCGGGACCGCTTGCCGCATTATCCGCGCCGGTCCCCCTCCGGACGGTTTGCCCCGTCCGATCTTTCGGGGTCCGAGCCGCCGGGCCCGATCCGGCTCCGTCCCTTCCGGCAACATCGGCGTAAGGTCGTGGTTCTTTCCAATCTCGGCTCCGGCGGCCTGGAGCCGCAGCGGTCGCAGCTGACGCTCGGCACGAAATTCAGGCTCATCAACTGGGGACTGGTCCTGCTGGTCTGCACGATCACCGGGGTCGGCGTCGGGCTGCTCTATTCCGCCGCCGGCGGCCATTGGAAGCCCTGGGCCCAGCCGCAGTTGGTCCGCGCCATTCCCGGCCTGGTCCTGATGCTGGGCATCGCGCTGATCGACATCCGCCACCTGATGAAATCGGCCTACGTCATCTTCTTCGTCGTGCTCTGCCTGCTGATCGCGGTGGAGTTGATGGGCCGCATCGGCATGGGCGCCCAGCGCTGGATCGACCTCGGCTTCTTCCAGCTGCAGCCGTCGGAGCTGATGAAGCCGGCGCTGACGCTGGCGCTCGCCCGCTATTTCCATGGGGTGACGCTGGATCAGATCGGCCGGCCGCTTCTGCTGATCCCGCCCCTGCTGCTCGTCTTCACGCCGGTTGCCTTCGTGCTGATGCAGCCGAACCTCGGCACCTCGCTTCTGCTGATCATGGGCAGCGGCGCCATCTTCTTCGCCGCCGGTGTCCGGGTGTGGAAGTTCCTGCTGGTGATCGGCGGCGGCCTCAGCGCCATCCCAATCGCCTGGGAGTTCCTGCACGATTACCAGAAGCAGCGCGTCTACACCTTCCTCGATCCGGAGACCGATCCGCTCGGCGCCGGTTACAACATCCTGCAGTCGAAGATCGCGCTGGGATCCGGCGGGCTGTTCGGCAAGGGCTTCATGTCCGGCTCGCAAAGCCAGCTGATGTTCCTGCCGGAAAAGCACACCGACTTCATCTTCGTCGTCCTGGCGGAGGAGTTCGGCATGGTCGGGGCCGCCACGCTGCTGGCGCTCTACGTCCTGCTGTTCATCTATGGCTGGGTCATCGCGCTGAACAGCCGCAGCCAGTTCGGCCGGCTGGTCGCGGTCGGCATGACCGCGCAGTTCTTCCTCTACGTCTTCGTCAACGTGGCGATGGTGATGGGGCTGATTCCGGTCGTCGGCATCCCGCTGCCGCTGGTGTCCTACGGCGGCTCGGCGATGATGACGCTGATGATCGGCGTCGGCCTGCTGCTGAGCATGTCGGTCCACCGCGACGTGCGCATCCCCAAAAGCGGCGTCACCGACGTCTGACGGTCCGATGCTCATCCCCTGAGGTACGCCAGCTGGCGGGAGGGCGCACCCCGCCCGCGCGGTTGCCGCCCTGCCCTGCACCTGCGATATCGGGGTGCAGGCCGACCGAAATTTCGGGTTGGCCCGGCAGCAGCGGGAGGAACGGCCATGCGGAGAATCGCCACGGCACACGGCGGGCGGAGGAGTGGGCGGGTGACGGCCCTGATCGGCGCCGGCTTCACGGCCTTGCTGGCCAGCTCTCTTTTCGCCGGCGGTGGGCCGGCGCTGGCGGACTCGCTGTTCAGCCACATCGGCGGCAGTTTCAGCGAAACATCAGGGTCCTTCGATCCCTCGCGCTGGCAGCGGTCGGACGGCTGGAAGGCAGGCGGGCATATGAACTGCACCTGGAGCCGCGCCAACGTCACCGCCAGCAAGGGTCACCTCGCCCTGACGGTGGACGACCGCATCACCGGCTACGACCGCTATTCCTGCGGCGAATATTCGACGCATCGCTTCTACGGCTATGGCGCCTACACGGTGGCGTTGAAGGCGGTGAAGGCCGACGGGGTGATGACCTCGGTCTCCCACTACACCGGCCCGCCCTTCGGCGATCCCTGGGACGAGATCACGCTCGGCATCGCCGGCAAGGACACCACCAAGCTGGAGATCAGCTACGTCGTCAACGGCGTCGGGCACCGCAATGCGGTGGTCGATCTGGGGTTCGACGCAGCCAAGGGTTTCCACAGCTACGGCTTCGACTGGAAGCCCGACGGCATCGTCTGGACCGTCGACGGCAAGCCGGTTCATCAGGTCTCCGGCCGGCCGGAGCAACTGCCGCGCATGCCGGGCCGGCTGATGCTGCGCTTCTGGAGCGCGTCCGGCGACACCCAGTGGCTGCGCCGCTTCACCTATCCCGGCCATCCCCTGACCGCCGAGGTCGCCTCCGTCACCTACCGCGAGGATCCGGCGAACCTCAGCAACTGAGCGGGGGCCGGATCAGTCCAGGGCTTCGGCGCCCAGGTAGGATTCGACGACGCGGGGGTCGGCGACGACCTCCGCCGGGACGCCGTCGGCGATCTTCTCGCCATGGTCCAGCACCACCACGCGGTCGGACAGCGCCATCACCGCGCGCATGACATGCTCGATCATCAGGATGGTCAGCCCCTCGCGCCGGTTCAGGTCGCGCAGGACCTCGACCATCCGGTCGACCTCGGTGGGACGCAGTCCCGCCAGCACCTCGTCCAGCAGAAGCAGGGTCGGACGGGTGGCCAGCGCGCGGGCGACCTCCAGCCGCTTGCGGTCGGGCAGCGTCAGGCTGCGGGCCGGGCGGTTGGCCTGATCGGCCAGTTCCAGCCGCTCCAGCACCGCGCGGGCCTGGATGCGCGCCGTCTCCACCGACTTCTCGCGGGCCAGCGCGCCCACCACGACATTCTCCTCCACCGTCAGCTGGCCGAACGGCTTGACGATCTGGAAGGTGCGGCCGATCCCGGCGGCGCAGACCTGATTGGGCTTCAGCCCGGTCAGATTGCGGCCCTTCAGCGTCACCCGCCCCTCGTCGGGCGGGAAGACGCCGGCGATCAGATTGAAGGTGGTGGTCTTGCCGGCGCCGTTCGGGCCGATGAGGGCGAGGATGCGCTCCTCCGGCACGGTGAAGCTGACCTCCGACACCGCCTTCAACCCGCGAAAACGCTTCGACAGTCCCTCGACCTCGAGCAAAGCGGTCATCTCAGGCGCCCTCCCCCGGCTGGCGGACAAGGCGCAGGCGGCGGGCCAGCCAGGGCCAGACGCCCTCCGGCCGGAACACCACGATCACCACCAGCGCCGCGCCATAGAACAATTGCTTCAGGCCGGGCAAATCCAGCCCGCCGGCCTCGATCAGGAAGGTCAGCGCCTCGCCCAGCGGGGTCAGGATGAAGGCGCCCAGGATCGGGCCGACCAGCGTGCCGATGCCGCCGACGATGGCCGGCAGGATGATCTCGATGGAGCGGCCCATGGAGAAGACCTGCTCCGGGAACAGGTTGTTGAAATAGAAGGCCTGGAACACCCCGCCCAGCGCCGTCAGGGCGGACGACACGGCCACCGCGGTCATGCGGGCGCGGAACAGGTCGACGCCCGACGCCTCCGCCGCGTCCGGCTCCTCGCGCACCGCCAGCCACTGGTAGCCCAGGCGGCTGTGCAACAGCACCCGCGACAGCAGCAGCGCTCCCACCACCAGCGCCAGCGCGACGTAATAGAACAGCACAGGCGAGCCGCGCAGGTTCAGCGGGTCGCTCGCCCCCGCCTCCACCGGCAGGAAGAACCCGCCGGAGCCGCCGACCCAGGTGATGTGGTCGAAGCCGATGCGCGCCACCTCGGCGAAGGCGATGGTCAGCAGGGCGAAATGCACGCCTTTCACCCCGAACCGGAAGCCCAGGAAGCCGATGATGCAGCCGGCCACCACCGCCACCAGCATCGCCAGCACCATGCCGGCCCAGGGGCCGATGCCGAAATGAACGAACAGCGCGGCGCTGACATAGGCGCCCAGGCCGACATACAGCGCGTGGCCGAGCGACAGCAGGCCGGAAAAGCCCATCATCACGTTCCAGGCCTGCCCGACATAGGCGAACCACAGCACGGTGGTCAGCACCGACACCAGATAGCGGTCGGCGACGAAGGGCGCCACTGCCAGACCCAGCGCCGCCAGCACCAGCAGCACCATCCCTCGTCCGGTCACTCCTGAAAGCCCATTCATGACCGTTTCCCCAACAACCCTTGCGGGCGCAGCAGCAGCACCACGATCAGCACCCCGTAGCTGAACAGGGATTTCAGGGACGGCGTCAGCAGGAAGCCGGCGAGCGCCTCCGACATGCCGATCAGCACGCCGCCCAGCAGCGCGCCGGGCAGGCTGCCCAGCCCGCCGACGATGACGATGATGAAGCTGAGCAGCGTGTATTCCGGTGCCAGCTGCGGCCGGGCATCGACGAGCAGGGTCATCAGCGCGCCGGCCACGCCGACCACCGCGGCACCGATGCCGAAGGTCAGCGCATAGAGGCCGTCGATGTTCAGCCCGACCACGCGGGCGCCCAGCGGATTGTCGGCGCAGGCACGGATCGCCTTGCCGGTCCGGCTGAAGCGGAAGAAGGCGAACAGCGCCGCCGCCACCACGATGGCCGCCGCCCCGGCGCGCAGCCGCACGGCGTCCAGCAGCATCGGCCCGATCTCCACCGTGTCGAAGCTGTAGGGCACCTGGACATTGCGGGCGTCGGGGCCGAACAGCATCAGCATGGCGTTGACCAGGATGGTGGCGACACCCAGCAGCAGGATGAACTGCATGTGCTCCGGCCGCTCGACGAACTTGTTCACCAGCCCGCGCTGCAGAAGCCAGCCGCAGACGAACAGCAGCGCCGCCATGATCGGCGCCGACAGCAGCGGGTCCAGCCCGAGCCAGCCGCCCAGCAGCACGGCGCCGTACATGCCCGCCACCATCATCTCGCCATGGGCGAAGTTGACGACGCGCACCACGCCGAAGATGACCGACAGGCCGAGCGCCGCCAGCCCATAAACCAGGCCGGTCAGCAGGCCGGAGGCCGCGATGTTCAAATAATAGTCGATCGGCATGGGCGGCGGATTGTCCGAACGGTTAGGTCCTGCGGGTTAGCAGTCCGCAGGCATGCAGGCAAGCCAGAATGACCGCGGACGGTGCTATTCGGCCTTTCCGGCTATGGCTCTCCGGCCAGCCGCATCCCGCGCCGCAGGCCGGCGATCCGTTCCGCCACATCGGTCAGCCGGCGCCCGAGAGCCGTCGTCAGGCAGGATTGCGCCGCCGCGGCCACCGCCGGGTCGCCCTCGGTCCCGGCGCGGACCCAGCACAGTGCGGCAATCCGCTCGTGGAAGCGGCGCTCGTCCTGGATCAGGTCGTAGGACGCCGCGGCGCGGGCCGCAGGATCGGCGATGCCGGCCAGGAACCGCTCCTGCGCCCCACGGACGCGGCCGTCGAGCAGGGCGAGTGCGGGGACGTCGCAGATCATCCGCCGCAACGGCGCCGTCACCGTGGCACAGCGCGGATCGGCAACCGGCACGGGTGGAGGCTCCGCCACCGGCGCAGCGGGCATGGAGGAAGCGGGCATGGAGGAAGCGGGCATGCTGGAAGCGGCCACGGCGGCCACCGGCTGCGGGCGCACTGCGGCCGGCGGGGCCGTCCTGACCGCGGCCGGCAGCGTCCTCGCCGGCAAGGGCGTAGGCGGGGGCGCCGGCCGTTCCGGCACGCTCCCGCCCAGCGGGTCCCGCACCACCCGCACCGGCGTGCCGACCTCGGTCGCCGCGAAGACCGTTTCGATGTCCGCGGGCAGCATGCGGAAACAGCCGCCGCTGGCCCGTCTGCCCACCGAGTCCGGCTCGTTGGTGCCGTGGATGGCGATGGCCGGCCAGCCGAGGTCGAGCGCGAACTTGCCCAGCGGGTTGTTCGGCCCCGGCGGCACCGCCCGCGGCAGGGACGGCTTGTCGCGCCGCTGGTGCGCGGTCGGCCGCCATGTCGGGTTGCGGCGCTTGCGCTGGATGGTGCTGTCGCCGACGGGGATCGGCACGCCGGGACGGCCGATGGCGACCGGGAAGCTGCGGACATTGCCGTCGGAACCGGTCAGGTACAGCCGGCGGTCGGCAAGGCTGATCGCGATCGACGGGCCGCCGGAGGCCTCCCCGACCGTACCCTCCATCGGAGGGGACGCAGCGGCTCCCATGGCGGCCCCCATGGCGCCCAATATGGCGCCCGCAATGGCGAGCAGGCCCCAGAAAAGACACCGTGCCAGGATGCCCGTAATGGCTGTTGTCGGTCGGGGGATGACGCCGCGGCTGCAGCCTCCCCGAATGGTCGTAGGTCTACGCATGCGGAAAGTTGATCGCGTGTCCCCTAAAACAGAGTAAACAGCATGGGACGACGGTCTCCGGGGGATGGGGGCCGCCCCGACAGCAAGGACGTGCATCATGGACCAGATCGAGCAGACGTTGGCCGTCGCGACGGAACACCACCGCGCCGGCCGCACCGCGGAGGCCGAGCGGCTGTACCGCGATGTGCTGGACGCTTCGCCCGGCCATCCGGACGCCCTCCATCTGCTTGGGGTCATCGCCCTGCAATCCGGCCGGGCGGAGGAGGCGGTCGACCGAATCGCCCAGGCGGTGGCCGGCGACGACAGCTCTCCCCTGTTTCACGCCAATCTGGGCCACGCCCTGCACGCCTCCGGCCGACAGCGCGAGGCGGCGCTCAGCTTCGCCCGCGCTCTGAGCCTGCTGACCAACGAAGGCGAGGGCTGGGGCAATGTCGGCGCGCTTGCGAATCTGATCCGCCGCTATGACGACGACATCCGCGCCGCCGCCGCGGCGGAGGTCGATGCCCGCTATACGATGGGCGACGTGATGCGGCGCCAGTCCCTGCTGTTCCTGCTGAGCGGTGACATCGCCTATTACCGCAATCTGGTGAACACGGCGCTGGAAGACCCCCTGCGTTTCTCCGTGCCCTCCATGCATTACGCCTATTGGGGAATCGCCCTGCGTCTGTTCCAGGGCGATGCCCGCAAGGGCGACGTCGGCGCCTTCACCAATGGCGAGTTCCGCCGTTTCTACCGGCTGCTGGTGGAGGAGACCGCGCGCCGCTACGACCTGGACGCCCGCCTGCGCCGGACGTCTCCGCGCATGGCGGTCAAGCGGGTGGCGCTGATCACCAACCAGATGCTGGGCGAGGGCCACCAACCCACGGCCGATGCCTTCGATTACGCCCGCCGGCTGCAGGACGACCATGGCTGCGAGGTGCTGATCGTCAACCCCAACGCCATGGCGGTGGAGGGGGAGAACGGCTTCGTCCCCGAATACAGCTACAACGTCACCGAGGATTATGACGGCGAGCAGACCATCTCCGCCCAGGGCGCGAACGTCCGCATGCTGTCCTTCCCGCAGCCGCGCTTCGACGAGGAGAAACTGACCGCCATCGTCGACGCGGTGGATCGGTTCGACCCCGACGTGATCGTCGCCTTCGGCGGGTCCAACACCGTGGCCGACCTGTTCGCCGGCAGCCGCCCGGTGGTCTTCCTGCCGACCTCCAGCGGCCTGTCGCCCTCGCTCGCCACCATTCTGCTGGGCTATGCGCCGGAGGACGATGCCGCCGGCTGGCCGGAGGAGGCACGGGCACGCTTCCGTCCCTTCTCCTTCGGCTGGACGCTGCCCGCCGCCGGCCCCGAACGCAGCCGCGCAGAGTTCGGCCTGCCCGCTGACGGGCCGCTTTACGTCGTGGTCGGCAACCGCCTGGACCAGGAGGTCGGGCCGGAGTTCCTGGAGACGCTCGACCGCCTTCTCGACCGCATGCCGGATGGGCAGGTCGCCTTCGCCGGCGCGGTGTCGGAGTTGCCCGGCCGGATCGCCGCCGCCCGCAACGCGGCGCGGATGCATGCGCTGGGTCATGTCGAAGGCATTCGCGGGCTGTACGGCGTGGCGACCGCCTACCTCAACCCGCCGCGCCAGGGCGGCGGCGGCAGTGCCGCATTCGCGTTGGCGGACGGCCTGCCGGTGGTGACCTACGCCCGGGGCGACGTCGCCGGCGTGGCCGGGCCGGCCATGACCGTCGCCGACGAGACGGCCTTCCTGGAGCGCGCCGTGGCGCTTGGGCAGGACTCCGCCGCACGGTCGCAGGCGGCGGAGGCTGCGCGGACGCGCTTTGCCGAAACGGCTGACCGCGCGCGGTCGGTGGAAAAGCTGCTGGACTACGCGCGCGAGGCGCAGGGGCTTTTCTAAGGCGACGCCCCGCCGGCGTCCCGAAACAGTTCCGCCCGGCTCTCCCACGAAGCACTGTTTCGTGGGAGAGCCGGGCGGCCAAGTTTCAGAAGAACAGGTCTCAGGGCATCGACCGGGGACGGCGCGTCAGGCGGCTACTGACGCGCGCTCACTGGTCATAGGTCCCCGCCCCGACGATGTAACCGCCGTCGCGGGTGATGTAGGAATGCTTGTGCTCGACCTTGTTGGTCTGGCGGTTCAGCCAGACATAGTCGATGACGGCGTTCGGCTTTTCCTTGGTTTCCGAGATCATCGCCTGGACGATGGGCTTGCCTTCGGCGTCCTTCAGATTGGCGGCGTCGGTCCCGGCCAGCTTCGGGTTGGCGCCGGAGGCCACGTAACGGCCGTCGGTGTCGAAGACGAAGACATACAGCTCACCGCGGCGGAAGCTGCCCTTGGGGTCCTGGAAGGCCTTGGTCGCCTCATCCGGCCCTTTGGCCTTCAGGTAGGCGACGGCGTCGGCGACCAGCGACTTCGCCTGTTCCGGCGTGGCGTGATCGGCCGCGAAGACGGGAGCGGCCAGCAGGGCGGCCGCGACGGCGACCAGGGATGCGGTTCTGCGAATCATGGATGACCACCTTGGATGTGAAGCGTGGAAGAGAAGAGCCAATGATCCGGCAGGGGTCATTCCTCGTGCACGGTTTCCAGCCAGGAACGGATCGACCACAGAGCCTCCTGGCCCAGCGCCTCGCCGAACTTCGGCATATAGGTCACGCCGTTGCGGATCGAGCCGTTGGTGACGCGCTCCTTGAACCACTCGTCGCCGGCGTCGCCCTTTTCCAGATAGCGCAGGTCGGGAGCGATGCCGCCGGACACAGCACCCAGGCCGTGGCAGCGTGCGCAGTTCTGGTTGAAGGCCGACGAGCCGATCTCGATGGCGCGCTCGTTGCCGCGGTAGGGATTGCTGTCCCGCCAGGTCTCGCCCAGCTTCTCCAGACCCGTGGTGTCGACCGGCTGGGGAACGACATCGCCATGGGCATAGACCAGACCGGGGAGAGCGACGGCGCCGATCAGACCAACGGCGGCGGCAAGTCGAATAATCCGTGCATTCATGAGAAAGACGTTCCCTCTGTTTCTAGCCGTCCTGCGGCTTTTGCTTCGCATGAGCAGACGTTATCAGCAGTGGGACGCGCGAATAATTGGACTATGGTAGGACATCGGGGAAAAGATAACGAAATCATCTAAATAGGGGCAGGCACGGGAATGGGCGGACCGGATCGCTCCGGCCCGCCCCATCCCGCTTGGCCGCTCTTGCGGTCAGGCCTTCGGCAGCTTGAAGACCCAGAGCGAACCGCCCTGGTTGATGTCCTTCACCAGCTTGGCGACGTCGCCGCCCCACAGCGGCACCGCACCGCCCCAGCCGGAGACCACGGCGACATACTGCTCGCCGTCCATCTTCCAGGTGACCGGGCTGCCGACCACGCCGGAGCCGGTCTGGAACTTCCAGACTTCCTTGCCGGACTTGGCGTCGAAGGCCTTCAGATAGCCTTCCGGCGTGCCGGTGAAGACCAGATTGCCGGCAGTGGTCAGGACGCCGCCCCACAGCGGGGCCGGGTTCTTGTATTCCCAGACGATCTTGCCGGTCTTCGGATCGACGGCGCGCAGCGCGCCGATGTAATCGTCATACAGCGGCTTGATGGTGAAGCCGGCGCCGAGATAGGCGGCACCCTTCTTGTAGGTGATCGGCTCGTTCCAGATGTCCATGCCCCACTCGTTGGCCGGGACATAGAACAGCTCGGTCTGCGGATTGTAGGCCATCGGCATCCAGTTTTTGGCACCCAGGAAGGCGGGAGCCGCGAAGACCGATTTGCCCTTGGCGTCGTGCGCATCGCCGGTGGCCGGCGCGCCGGGCCGGTTGTCGTCGTTGTAGATCGGACGGCCGGTCTCGATGTCGATGCCCTTGGCCCAGGTGATCTTGGTGACGAAGGGCGAGGCGTTGATCAGCTTACCGTTGGTGCGGTCGATGACGTAGAAGAAGCCGTTGCGGTCGGCCTTGCCGCCGGCCTTGATGACCTTGCCGTCCTTCTTCAGGTCGAAGGACACGAACTCGTTCACGCCGTCGAAGTCCCAGCCGTCATGCGGCGTGGTCTGGTAGTGCCACTTGATCTCGCCATTGTCCGGATTGATGGCCAGAGTGGACGAGGTATAGAGGTTGTCGCCGGGGCGCAGGTGCGAGTTCCAGGGCGCCGGGTTGCCGGTGCCGAAGAACAGCGTCTTGGTCTCCGGGTCATAGGTGCCGCCCAGCCAGGTGGCGCCGCCGCCGGTCTTGTACATGTCGCCCGGCCAGCTGGCATTGGTCTTGCCGGTGACGGTCGACTCCTTGCCGTTCAGCGTGCCCATGTTGCCTTCGATGGTCGGGCGCTGCCAGACCAGTTCGCCCGTTTCGGCATCGCGGGCCTCGACCATGCCGATGACGCCGAACTCGCCACCGGAATTGCCGGTGATGATCTTGCCGTCGATGATCAGCGGGGCGGCGGTGTTGGAATAGCCGTCCTTGTATTCCTGCAGCTTCTTGTTCCACACCACCTTGCCGGTCTCGCGGTTCAGCGCGACGAGGCGGGCGTCCAGCGTGGCGAAGTAGATCTTGTCCTTGTAGATCGCCGCGCCGCGGTTCACGACGTCGCAGCAGGGCATGATGCCGTCGGGCAGGCGGTGGTTGTATTCCCACTTCTTGTGGCCGGTGCGGGCATCGACCGCATAGAGGCGGGAATAGGAACCGGTGACGTAGATGGTGCCGTCATAGATGATGGGCTGGGCTTCCTGCCCGCGCTGCTTCTCGCCGCCGAAGGAGAAGGACCAGACCGGGACCAGCTTCTTCACAGTGTCGGCGTTGAGGTCGGTCAGCGGGCTGAAGCGCTGGGCCTGCGGCCCCATGCCATAGGTCAGGACCGCTTCGGTGTTGGTGGCGCTCTTCAGCAGATCGTCGCTGGACGGGCCGGCCGGGGCGTCGGCGGCCAGGACGCCGGTGGCGCTGAACGCGGTCAGCGAGGCTGCCAGGGCGAGACTTGTAACCAGGCGCTTCATATGCGGTTGCCTCCCAAAACTGATGATGACGGCACCGCCCGGGGCATGACCCGTCCGTTGCCGCCGGACGGGCGGGTCCGGCGGGCGATAGCGGGATCGGGGCGGCTTTTTAAGCTTTTGGCGGCCGAAGGGACCGCGTCGCTTTACGATATCGGCAGTGTAGACGGATGATCTGTTGGGTAAATTGTCGGATAGTAGCAGGCGTAAACGTCAGCCGGCCGCGCTTCACCCCCGCACTTCAATTGACCTGCGGCAGAGCAGCCTGTTCGATCTTCGGCCAGAGATGGGCGACGGAGCGGCGATACTCTTCGCGCAGCACGTCCAGCACTTCGAATCGCTCAGGGATCGGCAGTTCCAACGCTTCCGCCATGTCGAGTCCGGAATCCACCGCATGGCGCAGCGTGCCGTCCAGCCAGGTCAGCCAGTCGCGCGTCTGGGCGACGCAGGCCTTGTCGGGACGGATGTGCCCGTGGTTGGGCACCAGCAGCCGGATGTCCAGGCCGTCGACCGTATCCAGCTCCTTCAGCCAGTCGGCGACGGTGGCATGCGGGGTCGTCGGCGTGCGGTCGCAGAAGACCACGCCGCCGGTGAACAGCACGCCCGTCGTCTCGTCCAGGATCATCAGGTCGGCGGCGGTGTGACCACTCAGCGGGATCAGCCGCAGCCGGTGGTCGCCGAACTTCACGGTCGAGCCATAGACCGGCTCCGTCGGCACCGTCACCTCGGTCCCGCGCATCCAATCGCCGACCAGCCGGTACATGTTGTCGGCGATACCGCTCCCCTCCTCCTGGATGCCGGCGATGGTGCCGGGCAGGGCCGCGATGGGAACGTCGGCGAAGGCCTGGGAGCCCAGCCAGTAATCGGGATGCAGGTTGCTGATGAAGACCTTGCGGATCGGCTTTTCGGTGACCTTGCGGATGGCCGCGCGCATCTCCTCGCCATAGCGGCGCGACGGGCCGGTCTGGATGACGATCACCCCGTCGGCGGTGACGATGAAGCCGGCATTCAGGATGTTGCCGCCGTTGGCGCGGGTGAAATGCTTGGTCGAGCCTTCGAACACATAGGTGTCGGGGGCGATGCGCGTCGGCTTCAGATCATAGGTCAGCGGCCCGGCGGCCCGCGCCGTTCCTGTCGCCGCACCGACCATCAGGGCGGCGGCAACGGCGGTGGTCAGCGCCAGCCGGCGCAGAAGCGGCATGGTCATTGCCCGACACTCCAGGGCTGATCGGCGGGCTTCAAGGACATCGCCGGCCTCATCGCCGGCTGGGCGCCGGGCGGCGGCATCGGAATCGTCGCGCGGATTTCGCCGCCCTGGTTGTCCCGGCCGCGCAGCACCAGCGCCGTGGCGTCCGGCGGAGGACGCACGTCCAGCGAGTAGACCGGATTCTCCGATACCGGCTCCAGACTGTCGATCCGCGCCAGTTCCGGCGCGCCGCCGGGGGTCTGCGCCTCGACCTGCAGGGTTTCGATGAAATAGGCGGGGATGCCGTCGACGAGGCCGGTGTCGTTGGGATGGCGGATGCGCAGCCGCAGCCGCGCCACCCCATCGGTGTTCGCCGGCCACAGCCGGGCCTGCACCTCGCCGACGTGGTCGGCCCAATCCTTCTGGGCATAGGAGGCCGGCGGTGCGCTGCAGCCGCCACCCGCCGCATCCACCATCACGCCGGAGACATGCCACACCCCGTCGGCGGTCCGTGCCGCGCCGCGCACGGCGGTGGCCTGCTGGATCTTGATGCGGGTGGCGATGTAGGGCGCGGCGGTGCCGGGGTGATAGCGCAGCACCAGCGGGAACGGGTTGAGGTCGGCGATCGCCACCATCTCCACCACATGGCCCAGCGCCGTGGCATCGACCGAAACCGGCACCGCGCGCGTGTCCTCCGCCGCCGCCGGGGCGTTGACCCTGACGGCATCGTCGAACACCACCGGGGCGCCGGCGAAATACTGGTCGCGCAACGCCTCCCACATCACCGAGTTCAGCGGGTCGCGAGTCAGGGGATCGGATGGAGAGCTTGCGGCGAACGCCGTGCCTGCGACGACGATAATCGCGCCGGCAAGTCCCATTTGGCGCAGGGCGTACTTCATGCATCTCCTCGCGAGCGAAAGAAACGACCTATGGGCTCCCACGGGGCTATGGTCGTTGTTCGGCCGTCATCCCCGCGAAGGCGGGGATCCAGACGCTTCAGGCAGTCAATCAACAGGTCCGCTGGATTCCCGCCTTCGCGGGAATGACGGCCGAGAAGAGCTGTGGCTACGCTCCAGTGGCATCGCTCGCGAACCATGAACCACCTTCGAAGTGCGCGCACCGGGTCGGGTTTTCTCACTCCACCAGCGGCGGCGGCGTGTGGGTCGCGCCATAAGCGGCGAAGATCCTGCCCATGGTCCCGTCCTCGGTCAGCGCCGTCACCGCGTCGCCGATGCTGTAGGCGAGGTCGCGGGCGTTTTCCTTGGTCGCCATGCCGATGTTCCAGTTGGAGGTCATCATGCCCGGCAGGGCCACGGTGGTGACCGGGAACTGCTCGGCCCGCGCACCCAGCGCCGCCTGCACCTGGCTCAGCGGCGCCAGCACCGCCGCAGCCTCGCCGGAGGTCAGCTTCTCGATGGCGGCCTCGGGCGTCGGGCAATGGATGACGCGGCTGCGCAGCCGGCCGCCCTGCAGGCCCAGCAGGAAGAAGTCGGGAACGCTGTCGATCTCCACCGCGATCGGCTCGTCCGGCAGGGTCGCCAGCACGGCGGAGCGCACCCGCTGCGGGTCGCGGGCGAGCGCGAACACCTCGTGATGATAGGGGCCGAACAGCACCGCTTCCGGATTCATCAGCCCGAATTGCTTGTCATAGGGGATGTGCATCATGATGTCGGCCAGCTCCCCGCCGAACAGGCTGCCGCGCCAGACCGCCACCCGCAGATCGTCCGACACCGTCTCGCCGGGGATCTGCTCGTAGATGTCGGCCTTGACGCCCAGCTTCTCCGCGATCGCCTTGGCCAGATCGACATCGATGCCCACCAGCTTGCCATCGCGCTGGAAGGAGAAGGGCGGGAAGTCGCGATAGACCGCCACGCGCAGTCGGCCGCGCTCCATCACCTCGTCCAGCGGCCGGGCGTCTGCACTCCGCGGAACGCCGAGTGCGGACGCGATTCCGACAGACGCGCAGCTTGCGGCCAGTCCGGACAGGAATCGGCGGCGGGTCACATACGCCATGGCAAGTCCCGGCAGTGGTGGTTTCATCAAGGAACGGGCAGCCAGGATAGCCATCGCTCCGTCACACCAATAATTGGACTTTCGTACAAGACGGAGCGCCGCCCCCGCCGTCGCCTGTCCATCCTTCCATAGTCGCATTCCGCCATCCGGATTCGCCCGATAGGCTGCACACCAAACAGTTGGCGTTCCGACGGATATGATGACCAAGCCCTGCCTTTCCGGCCTTCTCCGCAGCGCATCGCTGGCCGCCCTCGCCGTCGTCCTGCTCGCCGGGACGCCCGGTGCCGGTGCCGCAGCCCAGACTGTCGGCGAGATCCGCATCGGCCTGCTGTCGCAGACGCCGGAACCACCGCCCTCCGTCGCCAACCCCGACGAGCCGGCGGCCGACGACGGGCTGGCCGGCGCGAATCTCGCCATCGCCGACAACAACACGACCGGCAAGTTCCTCAAGCAGACCTTCCTGCTCGACAGCGTGGAGGTGCCGCCGGACGGCGATACCGCCGCGGCCTTGCGCGAGCTGGCCGGCCGCGGCGACCGCTTCGTCATCGTCGACGCCCCGGGCACCACGGTGGAAGCCCTGTCGAAGCTGCCGGAGGCCCGCAACCTGCTGCTGCTGAACGCCAACGCGCCCGACGACGCCCTGCGTGGCAGCGCCTGCGCCGCGAACCTCATCCATGTGGCCCCCAGCCGGGCGATGCTGGCCGACGCGCTCGGCCAATATCTGGTGAAGAAGCGCTGGCCGCGCTGGTTCCTGGTCACCGGCCGCCGGCCGGAGGACAAGCTGTACGCCGATGCGATCCGCCGCACCGCCAAGCGCTTCGGCGCTCAGATCGTGGCGGAAAAGGAATGGACCGCCGAAAGCGACGTCAACCGCACCGCCGAATCCGAAATCCCGGTCTTCACCCAGACCAAGGCCTACGATGTGCTGGTCGTCGCCGACGAGGTCGGGGAGTTCGGCGACTACCTGTCCTACCGCACCGCCGATCCACGCCCGGTCGCCGGCACCCAGGGGCTGGTCCCCACCGTCTGGCATCGCACCCATGAACAATGGGGCGCGGCACAGCTGCAATCCCGCTTCAAGGCGGCGGCCAAGCGCCCGATGACCGCGCGCGACCACAATGACTGGACCGCCGTCCGCGTGGTGGGCGAGGCCGCCGCCCGCACCCGCACCGCCGACCCCGACCGCCTGATCGCCTTCATCCAGTCGCCCGACTTCACCATGTCGGCCTTCCGCGGCGCCCCACTCAGCCTGCGGCCCTGGGACGGTCAGCTGCGCCAGCCGGTGCTGCTGGCCGCCGACCGGTCTGTGGTGTCGGTATCGCCGCAGGAGGGATTCCTGCACCCGCGCACCGAACTGGACAGCCTGGGCTACGACCAACCGGAAACGCTCTGCAAGACGCGAGGAAAGACCAAGCCATGACCGCCGCCCGCTTCACCGGCATCTCCTTAGCCGCCCTGATCGCAGCCACCGTGGCGACGGCCGCCCCGGCCCAGACCATCTATGTATCGAACGAGAAGGACAACACCCTCTCGGTGATCGACGGCAAGACCATGGCGGTCACCGACACGATCAAGGTCGGCAAGCGCCCGCGCGGCATCACCCTGTCGAAGGACGGCAGCCAGCTGTTCATCTGCGCCAGCGACGACCATGCGGTGCAGGTTCTCGACCTCGCCAGCAAGAAGATCGTCCACAACCTGCCCTCCGGCGAGGATCCCGAACAGTTCGCCCTCAGCCCCGACGGCAAGAACCTGATCATCGCCAACGAGGACAGCAACATCGTCACCGTGGTCGACGTGCCGACGCGCAAGGTCGCCTTCCAGGTCGATGTCGGGGTAGAGCCGGAGGGGATGGACGTCAGCCCCGACGGCCGCTGGGGCGTCAACACCTCCGAGACGACCAGCATGGTCCACTGGATCGACATGGAAAAGCGCGAGGTGGTCGACAACACGCTGGTCGGCCCGCGCCCGCGCTACGCCCAGTTCACCAAGGACGGGTCGCAGCTGTGGGTTTCGTCGGAGATCGGCGGCACCGTCAGCGTCATCGACACCGGCACCCGCAAGGTCACGAAGGTCGTCGATTTCCACATCAAGGGCGTCGCCAAGGACCGTATCCAGCCGGTGGGCGTCAAGCTGACCGACGACGGCCGCTATGCCTTCGTCGCACTCGGGCCGGCCAACCACGTAGCGGTGGTGGACGCCAAGACCTTCGAGGTGAAGGATTACCTGCTGGTCGGCCGCCGCGTCTGGCAGCTGGCGCTGACGCCGGACCAGAAGATGCTCTACACCACCAACGGGGTCAGCGGCGACGTGTCGGTGATCGACGTCGACAGCCTGAAGGTGACGAAGACGGTCAAGGTCGGCCGTTATCCCTGGGGCGTGGCGGTCAAGGGTTGAGACAAACAGGGGCTGAGGCAGAGAGGAACGGTGGAATGACGGTGCCGGCACTGGAGGTCGAAGGACTGCGCCACAGCTATGGCGGAAACCGCCTCGCGCTGGAGGATGTCGGCTTCCGCGTGATGCCCGGCGCCTTCACCTGCCTGCTCGGCCCCAACGGCGCAGGCAAGAGCACGCTGTTCGCACTCGCCACCGGCCTGCTGCGGCCGACCGCCGGACGGGTGCGCATCCACGGCCACGACATCGCGCAGGCATCGGGCGACGCACTTGCCCATCTGGGTGTGGTGTTCCAGCAGCCGACCCTCGACCTCGACCTGACGGTGGTGCAGAACCTGCGCTATTTCGCGGCCCTGCACGGCATCGGCCGGCGCGAGGCCGACCGCCGGATCGAAGCGGAACTCACGCGCCTGTCCCTGTTCGAACGGCGGACGGAAAAGGTCCGCGCGCTGAACGGCGGCCATCGGCGGCGGGTGGAGATCGCCCGTGCCCTGCTGCACCGCCCCACCCTGCTGCTGCTGGACGAGCCGACCGTCGGACTGGACATCCCCGCCCGCCGCACCCTGATCCGTCACGTCCACGCCCTGTGCGCGGAGGATGGCATCGCCGTGCTGTGGGCCACCCACCTGATCGACGAGATCGACCCCGCCACCGACCATGTGGTGGTCCTGCATCGCGGCCGGGTTCGCGCCAACGGGCCGGTCGCCGCGGTGAATGAAGAGACCGGCTGCGCCACCGTGGCGGAGAGTTTCGACCGGCTGACCGCCGCCCGGCCCACCGCCGAGGTGGAGGCCGCAGCATGACCGGCCGGGGGTTCGGAGGATGGTGGATCGCCTTCCGGGGCATCGTCGCGCGCGAGGTGCTGCGCTTCGTGCATCAGCGCGAGCGCTTCCTCGGCGCGCTGGTCCGGCCGCTGGTGTGGCTGTTCGTCTTCGCGGCGGGGTTCCGCGCCGCGCTCGGCATCGCCATCATCCCGCCTTACGAGACCTACATCCCCTACGAGGTCTACATCGTGCCGGGGCTGATCGGCATGATCCAGCTGTTCAACGGCATGCAGGGCTCGCTGTCGATGGTCTATGACCGCGAGATGGGCAGCATGCGCATCCTGCTGACCAGCCCGCTGCCCCGCGCCTTCCTGCTGCTGGCCCGCCTGCTGGGCGGGGTGGTGGTGTCGGTTCTCCAGGTGGCAGCCTTCCTGCTGATCGTCCGGCTCTACGGCATCGACCTGCCGGTCTGGGCACCGCTGACCGTGCTGCCGGCCCTGCTGCTGAACGGGCTGATGCTGGGGGCGCTCGGCATGGTGCTGGCCTCCACCATCCGCCAGCTGGAGAATTTCGCCGGGGTGATGAACTTCGTGGTCTTCCCCCTCTTCTTCCTGTCCTCCGCCCTCTATCCGCTCTACCGCATGGAGGAGGCCGGCCCGCTGCTGTGGTGGCTGTGCAGCCTCAATCCCTTCACCCATGGGGTGGAGCTGATCCGCTTCGCGCTCTACGGCCGCATCGACGGGCTGGCGCTGGCGGTCGTCACCGGCGCCACCCTGCTGTTCGCGGCGCTGGCGGTGCGCGGCTACTCGCCTGCGCGCGGCATGGGATCGCGAGCGCCGTCGGCAGCGGGGTGATGCGTCACGCCGCGTCGTGGAAGATGATGCCCAGCGTATAGCGCGCGCCCGACCGCACCGGGCTGACGCCATGGCGGTGCCGAACGCGGTAAGTGCCGCGCGTGCCCTGCACCGGGCGCTGGTCCACCGCAAAGATCACCGCCTCCCCCAGGCCCAGCGGCACGACGGTGGCGCGCGACTGCATGCGCGGACGCTGCTCGGTCAGGACGAATTCGCCGCCGGTGAACTCCGATCCCGGGGCCGACAGCAGGATGGCGACCTGCAACGGGAATACCGTCTCGCCATACAGATCCTGATGCAGACAGTTGTAGTCGCCGGGACCATATTTCAGCAGCAGCGGCGTGGGCCGGGTCTGTCCGGCCGCGTGGCAGCGCTCCAGGAACTCCGCATGGTCAGCCGGATAGCGGGTGTCGAGCCCCATCGCGACCGCCCAGCTGTTGGCGATAGGCGCCAGCCGGTGGTAGAGCGGCCCGCGCAGGGCGGTGATCGGCTCCGGCAATGGGTGGGTGAAGTATTTGTACTCCCCCTTGCCGAAGCCGTGCCGCTCCATCACCACCCGGCTGCGGAACGGGGTGTCCTGCTCATAGAGCCCCGCCAACGTCCTGCAGGTCTCGCCATCCAGCAGCGGCCCCACGACCGCATGGCCGACCGACTCCAGCTCAGCTTCGATGCGCATCCAGTCCAGCGTCTCCAGAATCCTCAATGCGCCGCCTCCTTGCGCTCGCGGTCCAGCAGGTCCCGCTTGCGCTCCACGCCCCAGCGATAGCCGGACAAGCCGCCATCGGACCGCACCACCCGATGGCAGGGAATCGCCACGGCGATCGGGTTGGCACCGCAAGCCCGCGCCACCGCCCGCACCGCCGCCGGCTCGCCAATGGCGTCGGCGACCTCGGCATAGCTGGCGGTCCGACCGGCCGGGATGGCGCGCAACGCCTGCCATACCCGTTGCTGAAAGGCGGTGCCGCCGATATCCAACGGCAGGTCGAGCCCCGTCCCCGGCGCCTCGACGAACCCCACCACCTGCGCCACCGTCGCTTCGAAGGCCGCATCCCCGCCAATCAACTCTGCTTTGGGGAAGCGGTCCTGCAGATCACGAAGCAGCAAGTCGGGATCGTCGCCCAGCAGGATCGCGCACACCCCGCGCTCCGTCGCCGCCACCAGGATCGAACCGAGCGAGCAGACCCCGACCGCGAAACGGATCGTCTCCCCCACTCCACCCTTGCGGTAACTGGTCGGTGTCATCCCCAGCCGCGCCCCCGCGGTCTCGTAGAACCGTCCGGAGGAGCCATAGCCGGCCTCATAGATCGCTTCGGTCACGCTGCCGGCCTGCTGCAACGCACCGGCGACGCGGGCGGCGCGGTTGGCCTGGACATAGGCGCGCGGCGTGACGCCGGTCACCTGCTTGAAGATGCGATGGAAGTGATGCGGGCTCATCCCCGCCGCCGTTGCAAGCTCCTCCAAGGGAGGCGCCTCCTCCGCCTCCTCGATCAGGCGGCAGGCGCGGGCCACGGCCTCGGCCCGGCGGTCGTTCTGGCTCGGTCCATCCGGCCGGCAGCGTTTGCAGGGCCGGAACCCCGCCTGCTCCGCCTCGGCATTCCCGGCATAGAACACGACATTCTCAGGCCGCGCCGGCCGCGCGGCGCAGCTCGGCCGACAATAGACGCCCGTGCTGCGGACTGCGTAGACGAAGCGTCCATCGGCGGCAGGATCGCGGCTGCGCAACGCCTCCCAGCGCTCAGCCTCCAAGCCGATCGCGTCAGAGGTGACGGTGTCGAGTGCGACTGTCATCTGTCCTTCTCCCCGCTCGAACCTTACAGGTTCCGTGGTGCGATGAGGGAGCAATCTGAACCACCAGCCCGGCCGGCACACTCCGCCGCTTGCTTTCGAATTGCGGCTCTGTGCGTCAAACGCCGAAACGCCCCGGCTCGTGTGAACCGGGGCGTTTCGATGTGGTGTGAAGATGCAAGCT
Organism: Azospirillum sp. TSH20; assembly: GCF_003115935.1. Classification (NCBI taxonomy): domain Bacteria; kingdom Pseudomonadati; phylum Pseudomonadota; class Alphaproteobacteria; order Rhodospirillales; family Azospirillaceae; genus Azospirillum; species Azospirillum sp. TSH20. The sequence goes on along the minus strand of NZ_LGQU01000136.1, from coordinate 92 downwards.
TATGCTTCGTGATTGAGCGTCTCTTGAGCCTGAGTGACCTGGCGGCGACCTACTCTCCCACGTCTTAAGACGCAGTACCATTGGCGCGGAGG